>JAPKCR010000311.1 GCA_026421135.1 Sulfitobacter sp.
CATGGTGGCCGAAAACAGCATGGTCTGGCGCTCTTTGGGCAGAACCGACGCGATTTTGCGCAGGTCATGGATAAAGCCCATGTCGAGCATCTGGTCAGCTTCGTCCAGCACCAGAAAGGTCGTTTTGTGCAGCAGCACGGCACGACGGTCCATTAGGTCCAACAAACGGCCGGGCGTGGCGACCAACAGGTCAACGCCGCGTTCCATCCGTTTGATTTGTGGATTGATCGACTGACCGCCAACAACCATCATCGTTTTCAACTGCGTGCCTTCACAGAACCCTTTCAGGTTTTCCATGATCTGGTTGGCCAGTTCACGGGTCGGGGCCAGCACAAGGCCGCGTACTGTGCGCGGTTCAGGGCGGGCTTCCATTTCAAGCATCTGTGCAATCAAAGGCACACCAAAGGCTGCTGTCTTACCGGTACCAGTCTGGGCAAGGCCCATCACATCCCGGCCGTTCATGGCGTGGGGAATCGCTTGTCTTTGAATCGGGGTTGGATCGGTCATGCCCATGTTGGTCAATGCTTTGACCAAACGGCGCGGCAGGCCCATCATTTCAAAATCGCTCATATTCTATCGTCTTTCCGAGGGCCGCGGCACAGCGCCGGACCCGTCTAAATCACGCGGCACCCCGAAAAGGGGCTTAACCGCGAGGGACGCAAAGCAGATCGCAGGGGCCAGCCTAATGCCAGAACCCTGTCTGTTGCGTTTGGCCCCACGCGTGATTTTGGGAACATCGGCGGCCTTATCTCTCATCACTTACATGACCCGGTTGGATCAAAGGCTGAACTGCTCACGCGGCAGAAGGCTTCGCTTGAGGGGTAGATGGGCGCATAGGCGGACAAAGTCAACGCCTTGTGGGAAACTAAGATGAATGGCGGTCGCCGCGTGACAACATAAGAGGCAACATCACGCTGAGAACAAAGAGACGCATCATGTGGCAGGCCGGGACAAACCCCGGCACCACGCCCATCACAGCCCCTAGGGCGATCATGGTCTCGAATCCCCCCGGTGCAAAGCCAATCAGGATATGCGCAAGGGGAACGCCCAAGGCGATCGCCACAGGAATCGCAGCGACCAGAGCCAGCAAAACAGCGACGACGGTAACGGCGAGGCCCGCCGCAAGCCCGCTGGCCAGATCCCGCATGCTTACCCCTGAAAACCGGGTCCCGATTAGTGCCCCCAGAACCATAAATGCGGGTATCACCAGCCAAAGGGGCAGCACCCCCGGTGTCAGCGCGCTAAGGTGGCCCAAGGCCGACACAATCATAGGACCGATCAACATAGGCGCAGGCACATGCAACCGTCCCAAGACCAACCCCGCGCCGACACCAAGCGCCAGCAACATTACAAGCGTTGCGGCCCCCATCAACGCACCTTGCGGTAACACTATGCCCTTCATCTCTACCCCCATCGCCAAGGCGACGAACGGCACGACCAGCGTCAGGGACAACAAGCGCACCGATTGAGTTGTAGACACCCGCACAACGTCTTCGCCTGCTTGGGCTGCGATAGCCAAAACAAAGCTAAGATGCCCCGGTGCCGCCGCCAAAAGGGCCGACCGTTTGCTAAACCCGAAATATCGCGACAACATCCATCGGCTGACCACCAGCATCACCCATATCATCAGCAAAATAACGGCAAAGGCGAGCGGCCAGCGGATCATGGCTTCCAGTGCGCTGCGGTCAAACCCCGCCCCCACAACCAGCCCAATCACGACAAAGCACGCATTTCGCAAGGTCATTGAAATCCCCATGGAAAGGCCCGCCAAGCCTGCCAGCGATACCAGCGTCGCTGGGCCAATAAGGAGATAGACAGGCGCACCAACACCCCAGCCAATCAAGGCACCCACAGCCCCAACGGCAACTGTCAGCGCGGTTGTTATCAGGTCTTTGGGGGGTGTCGGCCATCTCATGAGGCATTGATTAGCAGCATGGATCAACGACCACCAGCGACCCCGCTTGAACATTGCCTTCAATATCGGCATGGGTTTGGCGAATGAATTGAAAGGTTTGGGCCAATGGACAATCTGCGCGGCGCGATCATCATGGTGTTTTCCATGCTGGGCTTTGCCATCGAGGACATGTTCATCAAGTTGATGGGCAATGACATCCCGATTGGCCAGATTCTGTTCATATTGGGCTTGGGCGGCGCGTTCTGCTTTGGCGTTGTGATGCGGATCAAGGCGCAACCGCTGTTCGAGCGCGCAATGCTCACCAAACCCATCTTGCTGCGCGCCTTGGGCGAAATCATCGGCACCTTGGGCTTTGTATCCGCGATCGTTCTGACCCCCATTTCATCGGCTTCGGCGATTCTGCAGGCGACCCCGCTGGTGGTCACCTTGGGGGCGGCCCTGTTTCTGGGCGACCCTGTCGGCTGGCGCCGGTGGAGCGCGATTCTGGTGGGGCTGTTCGGCGTCATCTTGATCATTCGTCCCGGCATGGAAAGTTTTCAGGCGCTTTCCCTGCTTGCTTTGGTCGGTGTTTTTGGCCTGTCCCTGCGCGATTTGGCCACCCGCCGCGTGCCAAAAACCACCTCAAGCTTTCAACTGTCGTTTTTGGCGTTTCTGGCCCTAGTTCCCGCAAGCCTGATTTATATGCTAGGCACAGGAACTTATTTTGTGCCGATGACAGCCCTGCAATGCGCCTATATGGGGTCGGCACTGGGGATTGGTATTGTCGCATATTATGGGATCGTGGCCGCCATGAGGGTGGGCGAAATCAGCTTTGTCACCCCATTTCGCTATTCCCGATTGTTGTTTGCAATGGCCGTGGGAATCACTATTTTCGGCGAGCGCCCTGATATGCTGACCTATGTTGGTGCAACCATCATTGTGGCCTCGGGCATCTATACCGTATGGCGGGAACGCAAAGTCAAAGACCTGGCCTGAACACTTTCCATCCCGATCCCGACACGTTAAAAACCGCGCGAAATACCCATCCCAAAAGGATCTGCAATCATGAGCACCATCATCGACATTCACGCCCGCGAAATTCTGGACAGCCGTGGCAACCCCACCGTCGAAGTCGACGTAACCTTGGAAGATGGCACGATGGGCCGTGCAGCCGTGCCATCGGGTGCGTCAACCGGCGCATACGAGGCTGTTGAGCGCCGCGATGGTGACAAAGGCCGTTATATGGGCAAGGGCGTGTTGCAAGCCTGCGAAGCGGTGAACGGCGAAATCGCAGACGCATTGGTCGGCATCGACGCCACCGAGCAAGTCGAAATCGACAGCATTATGATCGAGATGGACGGTACCGATAACAAGGAACGTCTTGGCGCGAACGCGATCCTTGGTGTATCCATTGCGGCTGCCAAGGCGGCTGCCGATTATTGTTCGCAACCCTTGTTTCGCTATATCGGCGGTACCTCTGCGCGCACATTGCCCGTGCCGATGATGAACATCATCAACGGTGGCGAGCACGCGGATAATCCGATTGATATCCAAGAATTCATGATCATGCCGGTTGCCGCAGATAATATCAGCGAAGCGATCCGCATGGGTGCCGAAGTATTTCACACGCTGAAAAGGGAACTGTCGGCTGCGGGTCTTTCTACCGGTATCGGCGACGAAGGCGGCTTTGCTCCCAACATTAGCTCCACAAGAGAAGCGCTTGATTTTGTTATGAAATCTATCGAAAAAGCAGGCTTTAAACCGGGCGAAGAAATGTATCTGGCGCTCGATTGTGCGGCGACGGAATACTATAAAGACGGCCAATATGTCTTGTCCGGTGAGAACAAGAAATTAAGCAGCGCCGAGAATGTCGATTATCTCGCAGCCCTGTGCGCCGATTACCCGATCATCTCGATCGAAGATGGCATGTCAGAGGATGATTGGGACGGCTGGAAACTGCTGACCGACCGCTTGGGTGACAAAATCCAACTGGTGGGCGACGATCTGTTCGTCACCAACCCTGCCCGTTTGGCAGATGGCATCGGGCGCGGTTGCGCCAATTCAATGTTGGTCAAGGTCAACCAGATCGGCACCTTGTCTGAAACATTGCAAGCCGTGGAAATGGCGCACCGTGCTGGCTACACCAACGTTATGTCACACCGCTCGGGTGAGACTGAGGATACAACCATCGCAGATCTGGCCGTTGCCACCAA
>JAPKCR010000312.1 GCA_026421135.1 Sulfitobacter sp.
TTTAATTCTTAGGGGTAGTCTGGCGTTTCAATGCTTCCGCAAGCGCCGACCCCAACGCCCCTTCATTGGCGACAGCCGGCTTTGGTGCTGGCTTGGACTGGCCCCTGACACTGGGTTTCGGCTTTGCGGCGGGGCGCGCGTTCGGTGTCGGCTCTGCGCTGTTGTCTTTACGCATCGTGAGGCCAATACGTTTGCGTGGCACATCGACCTCAGTCACGCGCACGCGGACAACGTCACCCGCTTTGACAACTTCATGTGGATCTTTGACGAACCGATCTGCAAGTTGGCTCACATGCACCAGACCATCTTGATGCACCCCGATATCGACAAAGGCACCAAAGGCCGCGACATTTGTAACGGTCCCTTCCAGCGACATCCCCGGCTTAAGGTCGGTGATGCTGTCGATGCCTTCAGCAAAGGTCGCGGTTTTGAACGCCGGACGCGGGTCACGACCGGGTTTTTCAAGCTCTAACAAGATATCACGCACCGTGGGCAGCCCAAAGTTGTCATCGACGAACTGCTCAGCGCGCAAACCGGCAAGTGCATTCTTATCACCCATAATCGCGCGAACATCCCGTCCACACGCCTGTACGATTTTTCGGGCAACGCCGTAAGCCTCGGGGTGGACAGACGAAGCATCAAGCGGTTCGGTCCCTTCTGGAATGCGAAGAAAGCCCGCGCACTGCTCATAGGCTTTCGGCCCCAAACCTGCGACCTTCAACAGGTCCTTGCGACGGGCGAAAGCCCCGTTCGCGTCACGGTGCGCAACGATATTCTGTGCCAGTGATTGCCCTAGGCCAGCAATATGCGACAGCAACGGCCCAGAGGCCATGTTCAGGTCAACACCGACGGCGTTCACAGCGTCTTCAACCACGGCTGCCAAAGACTGGGCAAGCTGGCGCTGGTCTACGTCATGCTGATATTGCCCCACGCCAATGGCTTGCGGTTCAATTTTCACCAGCTCGGCCAGCGGGTCCTGAAGCCGCCGCGCGATAGATACAGCCCCCCGGATCGATACGTCGATGTCCGGAAATTCCTGAGAGGCCAGTTCTGATGCGGAATAGACCGACGCCCCCGCCTCTGAAACGATCACGGGCGTTGGTCGCGCCACGCCGCTGGGCAGGCGTTTCAAGATGTCTGCAATCAGCCGTTCAGACTCGCGGCTGGCTGTTCCGTTCCCAACCGCGATCAAGGCGACCTGATGTTTGCGGATCAAATGCAGCAACGTTTCTTCTGCACCTCGCAGATCATTCCGGGGCTGGAACGGATAGATCGTTGCAGTGTCCAAAAGCTTGCCAGTCTCATCCACGACCGCGATTTTGCAACCCGTTCGTATGCCTGGGTCCAGACCCAATGTCGCTCGGGCACCGGCTGGTGCGGCCAGCAACAGATCCCGTAGGTTGCGGGCAAAGACCTCGATCGCAGTTGCATGGGACCGGCGTCGTAATTCTGTCAACAAATCCGTAAACATCGACAGGCTCAGCTTGATGCGCCATGTCCAAACGGCAACATCCCGCAACCACAGGTCGCCGGGCGCATTTCCGGGTATCCCGATCTCGGCGGCGATGATTGCGACAACGCGCGCAAGGGCATCGTCGTCGGCAGGGCCGATATCAACGGTAACGATGTCTTCTTTCGATGCGCGCAGGATCGCAAGTGCACGGTGCGAAGGGATCGTTGCCCACTTTTCGCTATGGGCGAAATAGTCCGAGAACTTGGCCCCCAGCTCTTCTTTGCCCTTGTTCACACGGGCCGTCACATGGGCTTCTTGCTGCATCACCTGCCGCAAGCGGCCCAAAAGCGCCGCGTTTTCACCCAGTTCTTCCGTCAGAATGTCACGGGCACCATTCAATGCGTCTTTCTCAGTTGCTACCGTCTCGGACAAGTAACCTCGTGCCAATTTCACAGGTTCAGCGGCACGCTGTTCCAGAATGGCGTGCAGCAACGGTTCCAAACCGTTCTCGCGGGCGATCATCGCTTTCGTTCGCCGCTTGGGTTTGAACGGCAAATACAGGTCTTCAAGCACTGCCTTGGTGTCTGCCTCGGCGATGGCGCGGGAAAGTGTGTCAGTCAGTTTGCCTTGCTCGGTGATTTCACCAAGAATGCTGGCACGTCGCTTTTCCAGTTCGCGCAGATACCCCAGGCGCTCTGCCAGACGGCGCAGTTGCGTGTCATCCAACCCACCAGTAACTTCTTTTCGGTAGCGGGCAACGAACGGAACCGTGTCCCCCCCATCAAGAAGGGCGACGGTCGCCTTTACCTGTTCCGGACGTGCATCAATATCGGCGGCGATTGTACGGGCAATGCGATCTGCAACGGTATTCATGACTGGCTCCCCAAGGTATCCGGATCGCCGTGATAGCGCCTGAACCAACGCTCGCCAAGCCCCAGACTTCGCTTGGGCTTATACAGTCGCCGCGAAGTTGGGCTTGGTTTGGTCGCCTAGAGTCGGGTATTCTGGTAACCAACCTCATATTGCAGCAAGACAATTGAATTCTGGGGCTGTGGCAACTGGAGGAAAGCAGCTACAGACTGAGAAATGTGGGTATTGGGGCCTTTATGACGACGAAAGTGAGTGGCATTTGAAAAAAGTTGCTGCAGAATTATGCGTAGATTTTGTAAACGGTCCCGTCGCACACCGGCGGCGGTTTGGTGGTGGGCGCGGGCAAGACCTCGCAAAGGCCATGGGACTGCGTGGCGGTAAAACGCCCATGATCATTGATGCCACAGCAGGCTTGGGGCGGGATTCATTCCTTTTGGCGTCGCTGGGCGCGCAGGTCATAATGATCGAGCGGTCTGAGAAGATGCACGCTTTGCTGGCTGAGGGCATGAAACGCGCTGAGATTGAGGGGGGTGAATTGCGCGAGATTATTGGCCGCATGACCCTTTTAAAGGGAGACGCCAAAGATTTGCTGCCCGAGTTGTCGGGCGAAGCCATTTTGATTGATCCGATGCATCCACCACGTAAAAGCTCAGCGCTTGTGAGACAGGAACTGCGTCAAGTCCGTGAGATCGTTGGAAGCGATGATGACGCTGTTGATCTTGTGCGTGTGGCGCTCAAGCATGCGCTAAACCGGGTGGTTCTAAAGTGGCCCGCCAAGGCTGATCCACTTGAAGGGATCAAAGCATGCAGTCATCAAATTTGCGGAAAAACCACGCGATATGATGTTTTCATGACAGGGCAAGGGTCGCCTCACATTCTCCCTGCTTAACTGCATGCCTCTCATAGTTTTAGAACCGCGATGAAAGAGGTACGGGTTCAGCCTAGCTGCACCTTAGCCTCGAACAGATAGGCCGCAAGAGCCTGTTCAAGGGTAGGCACGGCACCTTGCTTGGTCTTGGGGAGTGTCACGGTGACACGCATACCGCGCGCGCCGCCATCGGTGGCTTCGACCGTCGCTTCTGGCAAGCCCAACTCATTCCAAACAAGATCAGAAACCATTGTCTGGCAGGCATCGCAGCGCAGGCTCGGCTTGTAGATCTTGCCGACCGTTGTCAGCGGAATCTCGTCTACCACATAAATTTTCTTCGGCCATGCTGGCCGCTCGTCGATGAACTGCTGCGCATGTTTGTGCAGTTCGTCTTCGGTCACCTTAGCGTCGGGATGCAATTGGACAAAACACACCGGCAGCTCTCCGGCATATGCATCAGGCATCCCCACGGCGGCGGCCACTGCGACCGCCGGATGTGTGCTCATGGCGTTTTCAATCATGGACGGATCAATGTTGTGCCCGCTTCGAATGATAAGGTCTTTGGACCGGCCCGCAACGTAGATCCGGCCTTGGTCATCCTTGTAGCCGAGATCGCCAGAATTCAGCCTACCAGCGTCGAAAACACCCGCATTTTTGTCCGGGTCGCTGTATCCGGGCGATACGTGATCCCCTCGGACGGTGATTACGCCAATTTCGTCGGTCGCACAGGGGTTCCCCAGACTTCCATCTTCGTTCAAGCGCAGAATATCAACTTGTGTATAGGGCAACGGCCATCCCACGGAACTGACGCGCCCCGGTCCCGATAACGGGTCAATGCAGATCAATCCCGAGGTCTCGGTCATCCCCAGAATTTCATGAAGATTGCAGCCGGTCACCGCTTCAAAGCGGTGACC
>JAPKCR010000313.1 GCA_026421135.1 Sulfitobacter sp.
CATCGGAAATTACAGTCGTTTATTAACATGGAGGCGGTTTCGTGGTCGGTGGGCTGGACAGCCACGATGATGTCTGCGCCGAGATATGCGCACGCACCGGCTATCGCGTCATCTCGGTCGACTATGGTTTGTCCCCAGAGGTTACCTTTCCGGGCTGCTTCAATGACGCTTACGGGGCATTCGAAGCCATCGCTGATGGTTGCGCAGATGGCATTGTGTTGGCGGGGGACAGTGCCGGCGGAAACCTAGCGGCGGCGGTCGCACATCATGCGCGTGGCCGCGTTGATGGGCGCATTAAAGGACAGGTGCTGATCTATCCGGGCCTTGGGGGCGATCGGGAACAGGGCAGCTATGTCCGCCACGCCAACGCACCCCAATTGACTGTCGCAGATATGGATTTTTATCAGCAAGTTCGTTCAGGTGGGGAGCCGCCCAAGGCTGACCCGAGGTACGCCCCTTTACATGATACAGATTTCACGGGCTTGCCGCCCAGCGTTATGATCACCGCTGAATGCGATCCGCTGTCCAGCGACGGTAAAGCCTACCGCGATGCCATTCTGGGCGCTGGTGGGCAGGCGATCTGGGTCGAAGAGTCGGGGTTGGTCCATGGCTGCCTGCGCGCCCGCGTGATGTCACACCGGGCGGCAGCGTTCTTTAACCGGGTCGTCGATGCGATTGGCAAACTGGGGGCAGGGGAATGGCCAGCGACACGACCCTAGCTTAGGAGTGGTTTTGCCCTAACTTAAGAACGACTTCGCTTTCATTGTGTCGGCGACAGGCGCCCCAAGCCGACCAAGAATGGTTGGCGCAAGCTGCAACTGGTCGATTACGGTATCTGCTGACGGGCCTTCGGCATCACCAAAATAATATAGCGCGGTTTCCTGTTGCAATGGGCTGCGCCCACCGTGATGGCCGCGCTCATCCTGACCATGATCAGCCGTCACGATGACCTCATAGCCCATGGCGCGCCACTGCGGGATGAAAGGGGCCAACATTTCGTCCATGACAGCGCAGGCATGGTCCATTTCCTGACAGTCATGGAAAAACCGGTGACCCATACTGTCGAGCGTGCAGGTGTGCAGCATCCCGTAGTTCAGGCCAAACCGCCCTGCCAAGTTGGTCAGCGTGCCAAACAGATCCACATCAGAAGGTGTCATCTGGTTGATCAGGCCATAGCCGGTCATGGTGTGAAAGCGCCCGTGGTTAATCGTGTCACTTTCGGGTTCATCATATTCGATGTCGCGGACATAGTCGAAGGGATGGCGGTTGAAAAACTCAGACCAGAATGAATGCGCAACTGCACCGGTGACGCCACCCGCAGCGCGTGTTTGGGCAAAGACATCGCTATGCTTTAGTCGAAAGACATTGCCATTGCCGGTGCATCCGTGTTCAGCGGGGGCCACCCCCGTGTGTATGGATGCATAGCACGAGGCCGAGATCGAGGGCAGTACGGCGCGCTGTTTCCAAACACGGGCATCGCCACTGTCGACCCAGCCTTCCAGATTGCCGAACAAGCGCCGGAAGTTGCGGTAAGGGACACCATCAAGGATGATCAATAACAGTTTGTTTTTCATAGCTTGATCCTACATCGGCAGGGTGGGACGGAAAATTCAAGTTTTCCGGTCCGGATTCTTCGAGATAATCCGGCGAGCCTAGTTACCGGCGCTTTCCATGCGGCGGTGTTCGATCGTTTCTTCCAGCCAGCCAATTTTCATCTCGGGGACCGAGCTAAGAAGCAAATCAGTGTAATCATCAAAGGGCGGTGACAGCACCTGGCTTTTCGGCCCATATCGCACAACTTCGCCTTGATACATCACTGCGATACTGTCCGCGATGGCGCGCACCGTCGCCAGATCATGCGTGATGAACAGATAGGCTACATCTTCGATCTTTTGCAGGTTCAGCAGCAGTTTGAGGATGCCATCCGCCACCAGCGGATCAAGCGCCGATGTGACCTCGTCGCAAATGATCAACTTGGGTTTTGCTGCAAGGGCGCGCGCGATACAAACGCGTTGCTTTTGACCGCCCGAAAGTTCGGCAGGGTAGCGGTCCTGGAAGCCGTCACCCAATTCGATTTCGTCGAGCAATTCCTGAATGCGCTTCTGTTTCGCTTTGCCTTTCAGCCCGAAATAAAACTCCAACGGACGCCCGATGATAGTGCCCACAGTCTGGCGGGGGTTCATCGCGGTGTCGGCCATCTGATAGATCATCTGCATTTCGCGCAGGTCATCGATGGGGCGCGTCGCCAGTTGAGGATTCAGCACCCGCCCGTCAAAGATTATCTGACCATCGCTGGGCGGCAACAAACCGGTGATTACGCGGGCCAATGTCGATTTGCCAGAACCGGATTCACCAACAACCGCCAACGTCTGACCAGGATGAATTTCAACGCTGATGTTTTTCAGTACGTCGAAATTGGTGCCTCGATAGCGGGCAGTCACGTTCTCGACCCGCAGCAACGGATTGTCTGTCGGGGTCTTTTCTTCATGATTAATCGACCGCACAGATACCAGCGCCTTGGTGTACTCTTCCTGTGGGTTGTTAATAATCTGATCGACGGTGCCGTATTCGACCATGTCGCCTTGTTGCAGCACCATGATATGGTCGCTGACCTGTGCTACAACGGCAAGGTCATGGGTGATATAAAGCGCGGCCACACCCGTCGCTGCAATCGCTTCTTTGATGGCCGCCAGCACGTCGATTTGTGTGGTCACGTCGAGCGCTGTCGTCGGTTCGTCAAACACTACAAGATCGGGTTCGGGGCACAATGCCAGCGCCGTCATACAACGTTGCAACTGACCACCCGACACCTGATGCGGATATCGATCACCGATGGTTTCGGGATCGGGCAGGCCAAGCTTGGCGAACAACTCTATCGCGCGGGCTTCGGCCTCGGACTTTGAAAACTTGTTCTGGAAAATGGCGGCCTCGGTTACCTGCTCCATAATCTTTCTGGCTGGGTTAAATGATGCCGCGGCCGATTGCGAAACATAGGTCACTTCTGCCCCGCGTAAACGGCGCAGACTGCGCAGGCTTTCCTTGAGGATGTCGCGCCCGTTGACCCAAACTTCGCCGCCGGTAATCTCAACACCGCCGCGCCCATACGCCATCGCCGCCAGCCCGATGGTGGATTTGCCCGCACCGGATTCACCGATCAGACCCAGCACTTTGCCGGCTTCCAAATCAAAGTCCACGCCATGCACAATCTTGATCGCGACTGGTTTTTCGCCAGGGGGATAGGCCGTCGCACCGATTTTCAGGCCGCGTACCCTAAGTAGTGGTTCGGTCATCCCCGGCCTCCCTTCAGCGATGTGGTGCGGTTCAGGATCCAATCCGCAACAAGGTTGATCGAGATACACAAGGTGGCAATCGCATAGGCCGGATATAGCGCCGCCTGAATGCCATAGTTGATGCCTTCCTTGTTCTCTTTCACGATGCCACCCCAGTCAGCCTGCGGCGGTTGAACGCCTAAGCCAAGGAACGAAAGTGTAGAAACAAACAGCACCGCAAAGATAAAGCGCAGACCCATTTCAGCGACCAGCGGTGATAGCGCGTTTGGCAGCGTTTCGCGAAAGATGATCCAGCCGATTTTCTCGCCGCGCAGACGGGCGGCTTCGACGTAGTCCATCACTGTGATGTCTACGGCAACGGCGCGGGCCAAACGATAAACGCGAGTGCTGTCGAGCAAACCCATCAAGATTATCAGGATCGGGACAGTTGTCGGCATCACCGACAAGACGACCAGCGCAAAGATCAGCGATGGGATCGACATGATCAGATCGACAAACCGCGAGAGGGCTTGATCGACCCAGCCACCGGACACAGCTGCGAAGAACCCCATGACCGATCCCAGCGTAAAGCTAAGGATCGTGGCAGCGGTGGCGATAAAGATCGTGGTTTGCCCGCCATAGATCATCCGGCTCAGCAGGTCGCGGCCAATGCTGTCGGTCCCAAGAAGGAACTCACGGGATGAAGGTTCCCACACGTCGCCGACGATTTCAGCCATTCCGTAGGGGGCGATCCAAGGGGCGAAAATTGCCATGAGGAAATAGACACCGGTGAAGAACAGACCGATCATGGCCGATATGG
>JAPKCR010000314.1 GCA_026421135.1 Sulfitobacter sp.
TATATCAAGCTGACACATGATACGGTTAAGGCCGCCTATCCAAAGGCTATATTCGTGATGGGGGGCATTGCTGCATTTAACATTGATGTCATGCTGGTTGCACGCGGCGGGCAACAGTTTTCCGTGCGACAGACATGGAACAACAAGTCCGAAACCGTTCTTTCGGTGCCGGAAATGCGCGGTCGAGAGATCGCAAGTATCATCGATGGGCGGGCAATTCCGGTTCTAAGGAAAAGCCCCTACGACATTGCCGATGTCCATCTTTACGGCCCCGAAGGAAGGGACGCCGCACGTATTGCAATGATGCGCAAACTTTCACGCAGACCGGTTGTCTCAACAGAGTGCGGTGGCCCCTCGCTTGACTATGGTGGTCGCTATACTCCCGAACTTCATTTTTTAGCTGTGGTCGAGCGCAACTTGGGCGTTTTCGCTGCCGGGGCCCAGTATTGCCTGTGGTTCCGCCTAGGAGAAGGCCCTGGCGGCACTTATGGCAACAAGCATACGCCGCTTTATAAAAGTAACGGCAGGGCCAAGCCGGGCGTTTTTGCATACCGAATGCTGTCCCGTCTGGTGGATGCCCGAACAACTGCGTCAAAAGTCGGCGCAGATCGGTTCGAGCTGCGGCGCAGCGATGGTAATATTATTCAGTTTGGCTGGAATGCCGGTGCAGCAGAGGTGCGCAATTTCGCATCCAAAAAGGGCGTGGACGTCTTTTGCCTCGAAGCTGTTGATAAGGGGCTACTAAATTCCGACCTAAGACGATGCAAACCTGACGCATTTGTAGTGGCGGGCCGCAACCTATTTTCCCTTTTAGCACCGTGATTTAATAATTAATTTAAGAAGGTAACCATTTATGCTGAAGCACTATCTCGATCTTTTCCGCCAGTTTCGAATGATAATTCTTGCTGGTGTGATCGGGACGGGCGCATTCGCGTTCCTCCTGAGTCTCCTGCTTCTGCAAGCCATGCCGATCTACAGAAGTACCGTTGTCGTGAACATGAAGCCATCAGACGAGGCATTGATGTTCAACAGGGCTTTTATGGGCGTCACACAGTTCAGCCCCGCTGTGATTATCACGCAGACCCAGATCGAACGGTTGCTTAGCCGCCAAGTTGCCGAACGCGCGCTTGATATCCTAATCGAAGAGAGCGGAGGAAGTCTGCCTGCTGACCCGCCAAACGCTTTGTCTAAGCTCAAGACTGCTTTGTGGCGGAACTGGAACTTGGCAAACTACGGCTATTTCGTTCCTGCCGGTGAGCGTCAGACACTGATCAGCGACCTCCAAGGGGCAACAGACGTCGAGATGGTCGAGGGTTCCTACATCATGGCCATAGAAATCAGCTATGATAACCCTGTCTTGGCGGCACGCGCGGCGAACGCTCTTGTGCAAGCCTACATCGAAACAGCGAGCGAAACTTTCTCCGATGATGCCGTTGGCATTGATACGGCGTTGGAGAATTTGCAGACTGATAAGACGGCTAATCTGAACAAGATGATCGAGGAACGCAGGCTGCTGGAGCGGCAACTACCGTCGGATAGCGTGAATGATGGCAGGATGCTGCTGTCGGCAGGGCGCGTTACGGCGGCGTCAAAGCTTTCAGAGGCGCAGCGTACACTAGCGCGTCTGCAAAGCGAACTGGAGCAAATTGACATCGCTGACACGGCAGCAATTGCCGAGATGCGGGCTGAAATTGCCGAAGCGGAAGATATGGTCAGTCAGCGCACGCAAAAGGTCGCGGATGTCGAAGCGGAATTGCAGTATCTTGATAGCACCGAAACAGCGTTGCGTGAGCTTGAGCTGAGGATACAAGAAACCGAGAGCGATCTCGAAGAGTTGCGGGCCAGAAGGCTTTCCACGTCGCTCGCGCGTGAAGCCCGGATGAACCAGGTCGAGATTATCAGCCGCGCTCAGGTGCCGACATATCCGGCGTTTCCTAAGGTGTTTGTAAACACAGTCGTTGGTACGATCTTGGGGGGCATTCTAATGCTCGCGCCGATCGCGATCCTCGATGTCTTGAACACCCGAATTCGCACGTCCGAAGATCTGCGTCTTACGGTTGGAGAGCGGGCGCTGCCCACTGTTTCTCGCAAAATGGCAAAGCATGCCCGTCGTTTCCTTAAGAAGGGGGGCGCACCGGGGCGTGAACTAAGAGAATTTGCGGAGAAGATGAGTCGACGATTCCTGACCGAGGGGCATAAGCATTGGCCTCATCAGCATATCTATGTCACTGCCATCGGATCACAGGATCATGTCGAACGGCTTTATGTAGTGGTCCAAGCGGCTGCGCGTCTTTATGCACCACACCGAGCGGAAGGTGTCGCCCCGTTAAAGGTCGTGCCTTTGCCGCCGGTTGCGCGGCTGGGAAGTTGGGCACCCTATCAGGATCAGACGATCATCATCGGTATCGCCAGCGGCGAAGCAGACATTGATGAAATCGAACTTGTGAGCGGCACAGAAATAGCACGGGGCGCGGTCACATATCTGGCAGTCGTGCTGTGAAGATTTCGCCCGACCGAAGGGAGGTGCGCAAACGCATCTTTCTGAGAGCGGGAATGGTCGCCTTAGGCGGTGTTTTGGCAGGCGCTTTGCTGACGTTTTTTGCCCCTTGGTTGGGGCTGATTGTCGGATTGGCTGGCATTGGCGCTGCGCTGGCGATCTTGCACCGCCCCGGTGGTGTGCCGATCCTAGTCTATCACAGCATATCGCCTGAAGCAGGCTGGCTGCCGTGGGCAAAGAACACCAGCGTCAGACCAGACGTATTTCGCCGACACCTCCAGACCCTAAAGAAGGGTGGCTGGGATGTGGTTTCTACAATTGATTTCGTAAATGCCCGCAAAGCCGGCAGGCAGATCAACAGTCGCACTGTAATTTTGCATTTCGACGATGGGTATTTGGATAACTACATCTTCGCAGCACCGATCCTGCGCGAATTTTCGATGCCCGCAACCTTCTTTGCGTCGTTGGATTTTATTGAACCCGGAAATGAAATCCGCACTGCCTGCGAAAACCTGGGTCCAACGGCCTGGACAGGATACATGACCGATCTTGAGTTGCGCGCGATGGATGCTGACCCCTTGTTCGATATCGAGGCGCACGGCGTGGACCATGCGCGTGTACCGGTATCTGATAAACCGGCTGAGGTACTGACTAACGCCAACTGGAAGCGTCATGCGCCCTTGGCATGGGCCTATGACAACACCAACAAATCGCGGTGGTTTGAGGCTGAAACGCCACCCGCACCATTACAATTGGGACATCCAGTTCCCAAGACAGATTCCGCCCTAGCGGGGCGCTGGTGGGTTGATGGAGAAATCGAAGCTGAGCCCGAATATAGGCTTAGGGTTGGTGAAGCAATGACGCGCGCGCATGAAGGTCTGGGGGATGTCCTGGGCCGCGATGTGATGGTCTTTGCGTGGCCTTTTGACCGGTCCTGCCCTGTCAGTGTCGCCGCCGCGAAAGAGGCCGGATTTGTCGCCGTTACAGGAGGGCGAGGGGAAAACCGCCCAGACGAAGACCCAACCATCCTGAGCCGGGTCCATGTCCACGACAGAGCATTTGGTGGGGGTGCCCTATGGCTTGAGGGGCTCGCGCTTAGGGCGCGGGTCAACGCGGCTTCTGGCCGGTTGGTCTGGCACATACTTGTTGTGTTGGCTGCCCGGCTTCGCGCCCGTCGCTATGGGCGGCCGGGGTACGAGGCCGTATCATGACGGTGTTGTTCTTCGCGACAATCGGCCTTGTGCTTTTGGGGGGCCTGGCGGTTTTGGCCGCCGGCGCGATGGGTTTGGCACCGTTGGCCTTGGGCGCTGGTTTTGCGCTTGCTGGTGGCATTGCGCTTCTTGTGCAGCCGTTCTTGGGGGTCGCTTCATTGGCCGTATTTTCTCAGCTCGACGCTGTGGAAAAGATGTTGTTTGGCTTCTTGCCTATTTCCTACTTTAAACTTGTCGGCGCATCCTCGGCTCTTGCGATCTTGGCCAATAGTCTTCGCTTGCGTGGGCAAATCCATGCTTTGTTGCGTAATCCCATTATAGTAATGGCGCTTGTCTTTTTCATGATGGCCGTGGTGTCGCTTGCGGGCGCTG
>JAPKCR010000315.1 GCA_026421135.1 Sulfitobacter sp.
AAGGTTCGCCGGTCCCCAATCGGCCAGCCATATAACCGCCAGCGCGGCGACAAATCCGATGCCCCCCGCCCAAAGTGACAGACGTTTCTGGTGCGTCATGTCCATCGCGCCCATGCCGCCAGGGTCCATCATGAACATCACCATGAAGATCGCCATAACGCTCATCTCCGTGGCCATCATCATGATTTGCAAAACCCCCAGAAATTCGGCCTGCATCAGCAAGAACATCACGCCCACAGCGGTTTGCGAAAACAGTAACGCCAGTGCGGAGCGCACCATTGAATGGGTGCGAAAAACAACAATGCCGAACCACACAGCAGCAGCGCCAAAAAACGCAAGGACGACCAACTGCAGAGTCATATCGGGACCACCAGAACGATGACGCCGACAAGGAAAATATTTGCGAGAGCCAAAGGGATGCCGAGTTTCCAACTGATCTCTAGATAGTGCGCCTCGCGAACGCGCGGCACCAGTCGTCCGGCACTAACCATCAGACCCGCAACAAAAAGGATCTTGATCGCGCTCCAAGCCCAGGCTGGCAACCATGGACCAAGCCAACCACCAAGATAGAAGGTCACGGTTGCACCCGCCAGTGCCATGATCAAGACCATCCGTGCCAGCCGCAGTACGGCAAGGCGCGCTCCAGTATATTCAGCCTCGATTCCACCTGCCAGATCACCCGGTGCTGTGGGTAAGTCCAAGGGAGGCAACCAGCAAAGCCCCATCGCGGCGGCAACGAACAGCACGAAACCCAGCGGCTGATAAGCGATATTCCACAAGGCAGATTGCGAAGTAACTATATCAATGGTCGATAGTGATTCCGCACGCATTGCAACGGCGGTAATCGGCATCACGATCAGCATCGCATAAGCCACAAATTGCCCCAGAAACCGCCAGCCACCGATCATGCCATAGGCTCCATTTGGCCCCCATCCAGCCATGATCAGCGCTACCAAAACATAGGCCAGCGCCGCGTTCAAAAACAAAGCACCAGTCGCTAGATCAGTGACAATCAAGCCCGGTGCCAGTGGAATTACAGCAACCGCTAAAAGACCAGCTACAAGCAAGATCACTGGTCCAGCTTCAAAAAACAACCTGTCTGGCGTACGTGCCAGCAGTGATTCACGACCCAAAAGCGCGAGCGCCGAAATTGCAGGGCGCGCTGGTTGCAGCCGCCCGTGAACTGCCCAACTTTCCAATACTGCGATTAGGTATGCACCCACCGTAAGTGATACCAGCACAATCAACACGGTCATGATGTCACCTCCCAAGGGCTGATGTCCAACGATCCGACCCCTGTCAGCGCGTCACCCAGTTCACGCCCCACCGCGATATCTTGGATCAACGCCAAATGTGCTGCCGTTGGCGTGCTCACCTTGGCTTCAGTCACCTTGCCTTTGCTCAATGTCAGGCTCAGTCGGGCTGCGCCACGTGGGGTTTCGACCACGGCTTTGCCCGTACCCGAGGCCGCGCCAATATCTAGCAGTTTCGGTATCGCAATCGCACCCGCAGCCGCGATCACGTCAAGGCTTTGGCTAATCTCAGCACAGCGTTGCGCCAGTCGCGCCAACGCATCACCGTCTGTCATTGTGAGCACAGAAAACCCGATGCCAGCATAAATCGGATCGTCGCTGCGCGTATCATTGGCCATTCCAGAAGCGCGTGCCACGGGGCCAGACAGGGCGGCATCTGCTGGCAATTTTCCGATCCCTCTTAATCTGGCATTCAGCAGCGGGGTACGCTGAAGCCGCGCCAGAAATGTGTCGATTTCTGGCTTAAGGGTTTCGATTTCGATGGCTGCCGCGCTCCGCACTTTCAATTGCAACGCTGCTGCGCGTTTCTCGATCCAACTGGAACCAGATTGCACCCCGAACTCGGACAACCAACCGAGGTGACTGGCAATCCGTTCACGCTCAACTGCTGCAATACGAGCGCAGGCAACATTTGATAACACGCTTTGACCAGCTGCCTGCTCCAGCGCGAAGCAGGCCAGCAAGCGATAGGCTACCGGATTGAGAGGAGACAGTGCGGCAAGGTGATCAACAAAGGCCCTTGGCGTGTTCGCACTTTCGGGCATTAGCTTGCGCGGGCCAACAGCGCTGCCGGCACTCGCGCTCGCCACTGCATCGCCGTCAAGTGTCAGGTCCAATTGCAACCCGCTGGGCAAACCAGGAAAAAACGGACCAAAGGGGACGTCGATCCACTCCATCTTGAGACCATCCGCACTGGCCCGCATGTCGCGCGTAAGATCAACCATCGACATGAAATGCGCTTCGACGCCTTCGATGGCATCGCCATTTCCGTGACCGCCTTGGTGGTCGACCGTACTGTTTTGGTCATGCGCTTTATCGTGGGTTTTGTCATCATGCCTCGAATGATCGCCAACTTCCGCGACAGGAACCAAGGACATACTGCATTTGGGGCAGGAACCCGGATCATCGCTGATTATTTCCGGGTGCATCGGGCAGGTGTATTGCAAAGGCATTTCGGACGAGGCGTGATCAACTTGGCCGTGATGATGTCCATGTCTGCCGCCATGATTGACGTGCTCCTTCCCATGATCGGTGTCTTTCCCTTTCGCCTCGACAGGCACCAGAAACATCTCACACTTCGGGCAGGAACCCGGTTCGTCGCTGACTACCTCGGGGTGCATCGGACAGGTGTACTTAAACGGGGTCTCAGTACTCCCGTGTTTCCCTTTCGTCTTATGACGCGCGTGGGTTTCAGCATCTGCACTTTGCCCGTTTTTGGCGTGATCGTGGGATGCAGCCATCGGTTGAGAGTGATTCAGGGTGGCGGCCTTATGCTTGTGTTCCGGCATGGAATGGCCTGCATAGGATGTCGCGGAGGTTTCACGAACGACCAAAGTCATGCCGCACTTCGGGCAATTACCCGGTGTGTCCTGCACCACTTCGGGATGCATCGGACAAGTGTATTCTGTCCGGGTCTCCAACGCCGGAGCCTCGAAGTCATCCACGTCGGGCTGAAAGGCTCCTTTCGCAAAAATCTGACGTAGGTCGACTATTGCTGCTTCCAGCCCAACTTGGGTCAGCGGCCCTGTCGCATCAGGAGCAGGCAAAGGTGCAATGTCATCAGAACCGAGTGCCAGAATGGCACGTGGCCGTGGCATTTGTGCATAGATAACACTGGCTGCATTAAGCAATCCGGCTGGAAGCGGTCCGATGACAACAAGGACATTGGCATGGCGCGGTGTTGCGCTCAGGTGCAATTCCGCAACGCCGAGATCAATCCCGGTTGCCCGAGCGATATCCGCACCCGGCACCACAAAACCGCGCAGATCACGCGACATGCCTGCCGCCGCAAGCCGCTGGAGTACAGCCATCGTTCCTTGTCGAGCGCCCCTCATTCCTGCCGCCTCAGCGCGCCTTGGCTCCAGCCATACAGCAAACCAAGAAACAAAATTGCAAGAAAGACGCCCATGTCGAGAAGCGCTAACAGCCCTTCTTCCCTGTAGACAACGGCCCAAGGGTACATAAAGGCCATTTCCATATCGAACGCGAGAAACAGCAGAGCGTAGCCGTAGTATTTAGCATGATACCGAACCCAGACTGGATCGCGCGACAGCGACCCTGCCGTCGCAGGCACATCTTTTCCCGGCTCGCTGCGCGTACGGCCCATTGCGCGGGCAAGAACATAAAGACATAGGACGAAACTGATCGTGCCAAGCGTCAGCCCGAGCAGGACCGCATATTGGGCAAGTGCGTTCATTGCTAAAGGGTTCCTTACAATGCTTATTGTCAAGTTGCATTACAATACACTTTCATTTGGATTCCGCTCTGACTTTAGGGCGTCCCGAAAATCATGTTGAGCGCATAAGGGCGGCGGGATGTCTCGTCTTGCAGTTGAACCGCTATCAACCTGTGATCAGTTCGCGACCTCAGGGCCGACTGAGACAAGATATGCCCAGACGTCTCTTGCATCGTCCTCTTTCTTCAGCTTGAAACCCATTTTGGATTTGGCACTGTTTTCGTCCAGAAAAGTTGCGAGAAACTTCTTTGGGTCTGCAACGTAGCCAACGAATTCGTTCTCGTTCCAGACCAGACCC
>JAPKCR010000316.1 GCA_026421135.1 Sulfitobacter sp.
AAAGACGTAAGCCTTGCCTTCGAACAACCCTTTATGTGTGCCCAAGGGCAGCGCGTGGAAGGCCGTCAGAAATCGCTGCATCTAGGCTTAAGCTTTTTTTGCACCGATCTTGGGTTCTTGGCCCTCTTTGATCCGTTTGATGTTCTCGCGGTGCCGCCAAAAGATCAGCAGTGTCAAAAGGACGCCCAAGACAAAGGCGTTTCCATAGCCAAGGATGACCAGAAAGAAGGTCGAGGTGGACGCAGCCGCAATCGCACCCATGGATGAAATGCGAGTGACAAGCACACCGATCAGCCACGCCAGACAGCAGGCAAGGCCGACGGGCCATGCCAGAGCTAAAAGCACCCCAAGGAACGTTGCCACCCCTTTGCCACCTTTGAATTTCAGCCATATCGGATAGCAATGACCCAACATTGCAGCGAGGGCCGCGACCTGTGCGGCGTCTTCGCCAGCAAACAGACGGGCCAGCAGCACCGCCACGGCCCCTTTGGCCGCATCCAGCACCAAGGTCAGCGCGGCGGCAGTTTTGTTTCCGGTCCGCAGAACGTTCGTGGCCCCGATATTGCCGGACCCGATTGTCCGCAGATCACCAAGGTTCATGGCGCGCGCAAGCAGCAATCCAAATGCGATCGATCCGATAAGATAGCCAAACACTGCCCAAAGGGCGAGCACGGTGAAAGAGGTGTCTATGATGGGCATAATTACGAGGCCTTATAAATACAGTGTCCAGAAACGTAAGTTTCCAAGACCTTACCTTGCATGCGCATCCCGTCAAAGGGGGTGTTGCGCGATTTCGACCGTAGTGTTTCGCGGTCCATCACAAAGGGGGCACCATCGTCAAACAACACCAGATCAGCGGGCGCCCCGGCGGTCAGTCGACCACCGGGCAAGCCAAGCCGTTTAGCAGGGTTGAATGACAACGCCCGCCAAAGAGTTGCAATGTCCATCATTTCGGAATGGACCAACCGCAAGGCTGCAGGCAGCAAGGTCTCAAGGCCCACGGCACCAGATGCGGCCTCTTCGAATGGCAGGCGTTTGGACTCTTCGTCTTGGGGGGTGTGCATCGAACAGATGATATCAATCAACCCGGTGGCAACAGCCTCGACCACGGCGATGCGGTCCTCTTCGTCGCGCAAGGGTGGCTTTAGTTTGAAGAACGTCCGGTAGTCGGCCACATCAAGTGCATTCAACGTCAGGTGATGAATGCCCACGCCAGCGGTAATATCCAGCCCATTCTTTTTTGCGCGCGCAAGGGCGGGCAGGGCGCGGGCCGTCGTGATCTGATCTGCATGGTAGCGGGCACCGGTCATTTCAACCAAGGCTATATCGCGGTCTAACCCCATGCGTTCGGCCATCGGCGATACTGCAGGCAGCCCGCGCAATGACGCGAACTTGCCCGAGGTCGCAGCCGCGCCCTTGCTCAGGATCGGTTCCTGAGGGTGGGCGATGACCAGCGCCCCCAGGGAGCGTGCATAGGTCAGCGCGCGCGAGAATACTTTGGTGTCCGTGATGACGCGGTCGCAATCGGTAAAGGCGACTGCGCCGGCATCCATCAGAAAGCCGATCTCTGTCATTTCGCGGCCTTCTCGGCCTTTGGTCAGGGCGGCCATGGGAACGACGTTGACCGGCGCTGCCTCGTTGGCGCGACGGGTGACAAATTCCAACACCTCGGGGCTGTCGATGGTGGGGTTGGTGTCAGGGCGGG
This sequence comes from Sulfitobacter sp., assembly GCA_026421135.1. Lineage (GTDB taxonomy): Bacteria > Pseudomonadota > Alphaproteobacteria > Rhodobacterales > Rhodobacteraceae > Sulfitobacter. Next base: position 1,706 of record JAPKCR010000316.1, read on the forward strand.
TGATCATTGTTGTGACACCACCCGCCGCCGCGGCCAATCCGGCGGACCGAAAGCTTTCCTTGTGGCGTTCGCCCGGTTCGCAGACCTTGACGCCCAGATCGACAATACCGGGGGCCAGATACTTGCCGCGACAATCTACAATCTTGCTTTCACCGGGAATAGGCGCATCCTCGGGCAGGATCGCGGTGATCTGGCTGCCTTCGACCCGCAGAGTGCCACGGGTCACGGTACCCGTTTCGGGGTCGATCAGTTTCGCGTTAACAAAGTGCAGCATGAAGTTGTTATCTTTCACAAAAGGCCTACCCGCCGATCCATACCATCATCCCCACGACGCCAAAAGCAACGAGCAGGGCGACGGTGGCGACGCGACCGGACATTTTCGGATCAGGCTTAGGTTCTTTCACAGCAGCCACCACAGGATGAGACCGACAGCCACCACCAATGCCAACGTAATCATGACCCCGCCAGCGCGGCCACGTGGTGGGGTCTGTGGTGTCAAGTTTGGCACCCCAGTATAGGGTTGGGCCGCGTCAGCGGTGAGCGGCGGCGCGGACATTGCGGGTTGTTCTTCACCATATGTGCCGATCAACGTCAGGTCCGGGCCGATCTCTAGCGTGGTTTCGGCACCTTCAAAGGCAGAAGAAAACAACATCAAGACATAGCCGTCTAGGGCCTCAAGACGGGCGCGATCGGCGCTGATCTGCGCTTCGGTGACGGTATACCCATCAGCCAGATAGCGCGGCAGCCCGACGCCGGTCAGATCGGAAACTGCAAACAATTCGGCTGATCCGTCAGGCACATCAAAGCCCACGAGGTCACTAATGACCGCAGATTTGTCACCGCTTTGTAAGGTCGCCGCCATCGCGTCAGCGGGCCGGTTCACGGCAAACAACCGGATTTGACTGTGTTCAGCCTTGGGAATGTTAAGTGTGGTCATATTTTTGCACCTTTGTATGGGGTTGCCATCAGACTGCATAAACTGGCGCTGTCATGCACATATTCAAACCCAAAATGAATGGCGACAGCAGGATTGTCACTGCTTTCCTGACGAATGAAAAACACCGAAGGCGGGCTGGTCGGTTTTACGTCAGGCTTGGTTTCTGCACTGCGGGGAAACGCCTTGATGCGGGTTTCGCCCTTTTGCAGACGAAAGAACAAAGCGCGGTGTGTGGTCAGCGCATAGCGTGTGCGCGTCAGTTCGGCCCAGCGGTTCAGTCCTTTGACCAGCGACAGGATAACCAGCCCGATCACGACGGCCACCACCACCGATTGCGACACAGGAAGGGTGTTATAGGTCAGCAACATGCCGCCTGCGATTACTGTCCCTGCGGCCCCCACAAATGGCCCCAACAACTGAAAGTTCCGGATTGAAATGCGCGGCTTGGGGCGGCCTGTCCACAGCAGGTCTTCGCCGTCCTCAAGCACCTTTTGCCAAAAATCCTCGGTCACAACGCGGCCTCTCGTGCGGCGGCGATCCGTGCTTTGGTGACGCGCAGGTCTGGTACCAGCGGCAAAGTGATGCTTTGACGGTTGGGTAAACGCAAGGTGATCGACCAGACAGACAGTTTCCCGATTGCTGCGATGTCTGTCAGCGCCAATTCCAATGGTTCGATACTATCGGGTTCATTGATGTAAAGCGCGCGATTTGTCAGACGCCACACTGTTTTGCGGTTCGCGTGCCAGATTTGAAATTCTTCGAAAATCCACATGTAAAACAAAGCGGTCAGCGCCGAAGCTAACGTCCAAGTCAAGACGTTGAAATACGGCAGGATCGGCGAGCAGACGAGCATCGTCAACAACATCAAAACGACTGATCGCCAGAAGAACGCCCGCCGCGAGATGCGCCAGGAAAGCAGGTCACGTTCATCAGTGGCCGTGGACGTCATGCGGTGGCCTTGCGGCTGTTGGCAAGGTTTTGCGCCAAAAGATCCATCGCCGCCATGCGCACGGCGACGCCCATCTCGACTTGGTCCTGAATAACGCTGCGGTTGATGTCGTCGGCAAGGGTTCCGTCAATCTCCACGCCCCGGTTCATCGGACCGGGGTGCATGACGATCGCGTCCGGCTTGGCATGGGACAGTTTTTCAGCATCCAGACCAAATCTGTGATAATATTCGCGTTCGCTGGGAATAAAGCCGCCATCCATGCGTTCTTTTTGCAAGCGGAGCATCATCACCACATCGACGTCTTTCAGCCCTTCTTCCATATCATCGAACACTTCGACGCCAAATTCACCGATCTGCGAAGGCATCAGTGTTGGCGGGCCGATTAATCGGATGCGGTTTTCCATCTTGCCAAGCAGCATGATGTTGGACCGCGCCACGCGGCTGTG
>JAPKCR010000317.1 GCA_026421135.1 Sulfitobacter sp.
TTTAGCCACGAATATCTCTATGAAATTGGTTTTCTTCAGCAATGAAACGAAGCAATTTCCTTAAATTTGTATAGTGTATTGCAATCAAGAACTGAAAGGAAAAGTCCTGGAAATCTGAGTTTGAAGAGCAGCAGGATGTAATCAATTTTCGCTCTCGGTTCCCCCAATGCCGGAGATGATAGCGGAACGTGGTGACATCCGCGTTGGCATCAGGTCCGTGAGGCCGGTTCTGGACACAGGACAGAAATCGATTCTCGTTGCCAAGCGAATATGCCCGCAGTTATGTTGGTCGCGTGTCGTTGGGCAAGCCTGTCCTTTACCGCGCATATGCATCGAAAGGGTTTAGTGATGTTGATCGAGCGTGCGACTGCAAAAACTGCGATCGAGAACTTTGATACGCCGCTTGCGCTTTTTGATGCAATGTCGAGCGCCGTCTATACGACGGACCAAAACGGACTCATCACCTATTTCAATCCTGCCGCGGCGCGCATGTGGGGGCGCGAGCCGGACATTGGTTCGGCTTACTGGTGCGGCTCTTTCCGTATGGCTCTGCCCGATGGTCGTTCCCTCGCCCATGAAGAGTGTCCGATGGCTGTCTGCCTCAAGACAGGTGAAGGTACCTGCAACCGAGAGATTATTGTCGAACGTCCTGACGGCGTGCGTCGTAACATCCTGGTGTCGCCACAGCCGCTGCGCGACGATGCCGGGTGTCTGATCGGTGCCATCAACACTCTCACGGATATCACCGAACTGCGCGAGAGCGAGCGGTCGCGCGACGTCAGCACCCAACTTACAGAGGCCATCCTGCGCAACAGTCAGGATTGCATCAAGCTGCTGGACATCGAAGGAACAGTGTTGTCGATCAACCCCTGCGGATGCTCCAGTCTTGAACTGGACTCAGAAACGGATGCCTTGGGGATGAACTATTTCGAGTTCTGGCAGCACACGGACCGCGATGCCGCGCTCGCCGCTGCGGAAGCTGCCCGGAAGACCGGTTCCGGGCGTTTCACCGCTGACTTCGTCAGCCGTTCCGGAAAGTCGACCACTTGGGATGAAACATTGTCGCTGACTACCGATGGGCAGGGCGTGCCGAATGGGTTTTTGGTGATTTCGCGCGACATGTCGCGAGAACTGAACGAGGCGCGCGAAAAGAAACGGCAATTGGAGCAACAGAAGGCGTTGACGGAAATTGGGACGCTGGCGCTGTCTGAAATTTCGTTCCAGGAGTTCATGGACCGAACGATTGCACGAGTGGCCGAGGTTCTGGATCTGCCGCTGGCGAAGATTCTGCCCTATGCGGATCAGGCCGATCATTTGTGGCTGGCGGCGGGCGTGGGATGGCATGACGGACTTGTTGGTCATGCGAATGTTGGCGTCGAACTGGCCTCACAGGCAGGTTACACGCTTTCCGTGGGCGGGCCCGTCATCGTTCACGACTTGCAGACGGAGACGCGATTCAACGGACCGCCTCTTTTGCACGATCACGGCGTGCGCAGCGGGATGAGCGTGACCATTCCGGGAACCGGTGCGCGCCCATTTGGCGTGATCGGGGTGCACGACATCCGGCTGCGCCAGTTTGACGAAAGCCAGATTTCCTTTCTGGTCACGGTCGCCAATCTGGTTGCCAGCTGCCACCGCCAAAATGAATTCGCTGAGCGCCAGACGCTTCTTGTCCGCGAGATCGCGCACCGATCTGGCAACATGCTGCAGTTCGTCACGTCCATTTTCAATCAGACCGTCCGCAACTCCGAAAATCTGGACGACGCGAAAGCAAAGTTCGGACTGCGCCTGCATCAGATGGCGAAATCGAACCTCCTGATCAGCAATGATGGCTGGAGCAAGACCAACTTTCGCGACCTCGTCATGCAGACTTTGGAGCCTTTTCGGGATCGTATTGATGCAACGGGCCGTGAGGTGATGTTGCCGGCCGAACTGTGCTTTGACCTTGGGCTCGTGCTGCACGAACTGGCAACCAATTCCACCAAGTATGGAGCGTTTTCCGGCGACCATGGAAAGGTTTCGCTTGATTGGAAGGTGGAGACACGGGATGGCAGACAGGACTTCGTGATCATGTGGTCAGATCAAAAAGCGCTGCGTTGTGTCGAAGGACACAGCACGGGCTTCGGCACAAAGCTGATCCACCAATTAATCCAATCGAAATGGGCCGGACGTGTAACGACCGAATTGGAGCCAAATTATTGTTGCTGTATTTCGCTGCCTTTTCCGGGCCAGTTGGCTGACAGTTCTATTATTTGAGATGATGCATACGTAAGGTCGCGCCCTTAAATGATAAATCCGCCCCGGAAGACTTGAGACGCGTGTGCTACGGCCCGAGAACGGCGGTGGAATGGCCGGCCGCGGTAGCGGCGGGATGAGCCGTTTCTTGGTTTGCGTTGTCATGAGCGTTACACATGCGGGCATAGCCTAGCTTCTAATTATATATCATTTGAAAACTTCCTCCATCCCGGATTTGGGAATTTACAGGAAGTGTTCCGAGAGTCCGTGCGTATCTACATGGACACGCTTTCAACAAACGCGTGCCATTATTGCAGCCAGCTCCCGAAATACCTTCAGGGAATAGCACCTCTATTCATTGGAGAACTAATTTGGTCGCTCGAGCATTATACGCCATCGATAGTGAGGCGCTGACAGTACTCTATTCCACAGCGCAAAGCGTTGGTGACACGGTCATCAACAATTCAGATTCGCCAAACGGAACGCAATATACGTTTGGAGCAGGGTATTCGACACTCCAGGTCATCGTCGAAGACACAGGCGGCAGTGCAGACACACTAGAGGATGACAACCATACGTCCCATATTGTTACCGATGGTGCAGGGCTAGTTGCGAACGGAACCGGAATCGAGGCCGAGTCGGTCATCCAGCTTCAGGAAATGAGTGCCAGTGGGATACCGATAGGTCCGGTCATCAACATATATGTTTTGTCGCAAAACGGCGTTACGGCTGACGTTTGGGGCTTTGTTTCGGACACGATGCTTGCTCCAGGTACCAATTATCAAAAAGTTGGTGGTGGCAACATTGGGTCGACCGACTATGCGAACTTCCAGACACCTTGGCTTGTGACGGTCGATGGCACAGTCGGAAATGACGTGATGGGCGTTGGTTATACTGATGTCGATGGAGATCAGATTGACGGATCCGACGGAAATAACGATGCCATTTATGGTTACGGCGGTAACGACACTATTACCGCGGGGGCAGGCAATGACACCCTTGTAGGCGGCACAGGGGCAGATTCACTTGACGGTGGGACAGGCACAGACGTCGCCGATTACAGCACTTCTAGTGCCGCGGTCACGGTCAATCTTGTCACTGGGACCGGTGCGGGCGGCGACGCTCAGGGCGATACGCTGACCAACATCGAGAATCTCACGGGATCTGGTTTCAACGATAATTTAACCGGGGACGGCAATGCCAATTTACTGCGCGGCGGCGGCGGGAATGATAGCCTGCAGGGTGGTGCGGGGAACGACACGCTAGTAGGTGGCGCTGGGGCGGATTCTCTGACTGGTGGCCTCGGAATCGACCTCGCTGACTATAGCGAATCTGGTGCTGGGATCACCGTTAATCTTGCAAACGGTACCGGAACAGGTGGCGACGCGCAGGGCGACACGCTTGCTGGAATTGAAAATCTGACTGGCTCGGATTTCAATGATCGCCTTACCGGAGATGCCAATGCCAACGTACTCAGTGGTGGTGCGGGACAAGATACTCTTACGGGTGGTGCAGGCGCAGACACATTAGATGGGGGCATAGGAACTGATCGGGCCGATTACAGCGCATCATCGGCTGCCGTCACTGTCAACCTGGCCACAGGTATTGGAACTGGCGGTGACGCGCAGGGAGACACACTGTCCAATATCGAAAACCTGACAGGTTCGAAATTTAACGACTCTCTGACCGGTGATGGCAATGCCAATGCTATAGACGGTGGCGGCGGTGCCGACACGCTCGTGGGCGGGGCAGGCAGCGATACCCTGACAGGTGCAGGTGGGGCAGATTCAATTGAT
>JAPKCR010000318.1 GCA_026421135.1 Sulfitobacter sp.
GGCACTCAGGACGTATGCGGCATTTCCTTACCGCTAAACTGGCAAAAACTTTACGAATCTTCGGCAGCGTCGAGGGTCCGTTTTTCCGTTTAAGCTATAGGGCTGCGGATCATCGTCACGCATTAACGCCAGACAATGAATGCGATTGGAATGGCAAAAGCGCGTTTGGCAGCTTGACGTGCGGTCGCTTTGAACTTGGGACCAGTCAGGCAGGTTTCCGGTGATCGGCTTGTTTTGGAACATGGTCATCTGGCCTGATTTGCGTCCGAATGCCCAACCCCTGAAACTCCGGCTTGATGCCGGGTTAAAGCGAGCCGTTGCGCTGGAGCAGGCGTCAGGCTAAAGGCATCCGCATGACAGATCCCATACGCCCCCGCCGAAATTTCTATGGCCGCCTCAAAGGCAAATCCCTCAAGCAAAGCCAAAAGGGCTATATTGAGGAAGACCTTGATGCGCTGTCCCCCGGTCCCGTCGATTGGGAGGCCAACCCGTCGCGCACGCCGCTTGATCTGCCAACACTATTCGATGGCAAACCTGTCTGGCTAGAGATCGGGTTTGGCGGCGGAGAGCACATGGTGCATCAGGCCGCGCAGAATCCTGATGTGGGGATCATCGGTTGCGAGCCCTACATCAATGGTGTTGCGATGCTGCTGGGGAAAATCCGGCGCGCCGGGGTAGACAATGTCGCGATACATCCGGGCGATGCGCGCGATATCTTTGATGTTCTGCCCGAAGCGTCGATTGATCGTGCGTTTTTGTTGTACCCGGATCCTTGGCCCAAGACACGCCATCATCGACGCCGTTTTGTCACACCGGAGCATCTGGAGCCATTATTGCGGGTGCTGAAACCCGGCGCGATATTTCGCGTGGCGACAGATATCGAGGATTATGTGCGCCAGACGCTGGAACAGGTGCCCCGCCACGGGTTCGATTGGCTCGCCGAGCGCCCGGCGGATTGGAAAGAGCCGTGGGATGACTGGATTTCCACTCGCTATGAGCAAAAGGCCCTGCGCGAAGGCCGTGTGCCGCATTATCTGACGTTTCGAAAACGCTGACAGGGTGTAACCGGTGCTGACGGCCACGGCCGCCCATAGATATTCGTAAGCTGGTAAAGATAGGGCCTGCGGTTATGGACGGCACCAGCGGGCTGGTTTATGACGGCGTTCAGAATTCAGATTGAGGGTTGCCCCATGTCCAGTCACGCCACGCCTATTCCCATGACATCGTCTGCTTGCGGACCCCTGAGCGGTGTGGCCGAGGTGCCGGGGGATAAATCCATCTCGCATAGGTCTTTAATTTTGGGCGCAATGTGTGTGGGCGAGACAACGATTAGCGGCTTGCTGGAGGGCGATGACGTTCTGGACACGGCCCGCGCGATGCGCTCGTTCGGGGCCGAGGTCACGGATTTGGGCGGCGGCAATTGGTCTGTCCATGGGGTTGGTGTTGGCGGCTTTGCCGAGCCTGACGGCGTGATTGATTGCGGCAATTCCGGCACCGGTGTGCGGCTAATCATGGGCGCAATGGCGACGTCGCCGATCACCGCGACCTTTACGGGAGATGCCAGTTTGAACGGTCGGCCCATGGCGCGGGTGACGGTTCCGTTGGCACTGTTTGGCACGCAAGCTGTCGGGCGCAAAGGCGGTCGGTTGCCGATGACAATCGTCGGTGCAGCCGAGCCTGTTCCGGTGCGCTATGTGGTGCCGGTTCCGTCTGCGCAGGTGAAGTCGGCTGTTTTGTTGGCGGGTTTGAACGCGCCGGGCAAGACTGTGGTGATCGAGGCCGAGGCCACGCGCGACCATACCGAGCGGATGTTGGCGGGATTTGGGGCCGAGATCACGGTCGAGGATACGGATGAAGGTCGGGTTATCACCTTGACCGGTCAGCCAGAATTGCAGGCCCAGCATGTGGATGTGCCACGTGATCCCTCATCCGCCGCGTTTCCTGTTTGTGCGGCGCTAATTGTGCCGGGGTCCGACGTCCTGGGACCCGGAATTGGTCTGCACCCGACGCGGGCCGGCTTGGTCACCACGCTGCGCGAACTGGGTGCCGATCTAACCTATGAGAACGAGCGCACCGAGGGCGGTGAACCAGTCGCCGATCTGCGCGCCAGATTTTCGCCGGATATGAAGGGTATCGAAGTGCCGCCAGCCCGCGCGGCGTCGATGATTGACGAATATCCAGTCCTGTCCGTGGTTGCGTCTTTTGCCCAAGGCCAAACCATGATGCGGGGCGTCAAAGAACTGCGTGTGAAAGAAAGCGACCGAATTGATGCGATGGCCAAAGGTCTGCGTGCCAATGGGGTCGAGGTCGAAGAAGGTCCGGATTGGTGGGCGGTTACCGGGTTGGGGCATGGAAACGTCCCCGGTGGCGCTACCTGTGCTAGCCAGCTGGATCACCGCATTGCGATGTCATTTATGATCTTGGGGATGGCGGCAAACGCACCGGTAAATGTCGATGACGGTGCACCAATCACCACGTCTTTCCCGATATTCGAGCCGCTGATGGCGCAGCTCGGTGCTAAAGTTGCACGAGGCACGGCATAATGGACGGCTTTACTGTCGCCATTGACGGGCCTGCGGCGGCTGGCAAGGGGACGGTTTCGCGTGCGGTTGCAGAACATTTCGGCTTTGCGCATTTGGACACGGGGCTTTTGTACCGTGCTGTTGGCGCTAAGGTGCTCGAGGGGATGTCGGCGGAAGAGGCTGCATTGACCCTTGTTGCGCATGATCTGGAGAATGACCAGTTACGCACCAACGCTGTGGCCGAGGCCGCCAGCAAAGCCGCTGCGATTCCCGCAGTGCGCGCCGCCTTGGTGGACTTTCAGCGCAGTTTTGCGATGCGGGCAGGGGGGGCCGTTCTGGACGGGCGCGATATTGGCACGGTGATTTGTCCCGATGCGCAGGTAAAGCTTTTCGTTACCGCAACGTCAGAGGTCCGTGCAAAACGCAGGTTCGCAGAACTGACGGCAAAAGGCTTTGATGTGACATTCGACGATGTTTTGGCTGATGTGGAAGCACGAGATGCACGCGACAGCACCCGTACCGAAGCCCCGTTAAAGCCTGCGCCAGATGCTGTCGAGATGGATACATCGACCATGGATATCAGCGCCGCCGTTGCCCGTGCGATCGAATTGATCGGCGCGCGTTTGGGGGCCTAAGCCTTTTTTCACGATCGGATGCCGGCCAGCAAAGATATTTGCCAGCAGGTGGAACTGTCGCGTGATCTCGTGCGTTCCTATATAGACTGCCGCGTCATTAATGATGGCGGCTGCTCGATGTGGATATAAGGAATATCATCATGAAAACCGCACAAGACTATCTGGACGACGCCAACGCAGTTGTCCCGAAAATGGACGCCAAAGATGCGATCGCGAAACATGCCGAGGGCAAAGGCCTATTCATCGATGTGCGCGATTCTTCCGATATCGCTAAAAGCGGCACCATCAAGGGTGCGCACCGTGTACCTCGTGGCATGATTGAATTTCGCGCGGACCCCAAAGTTGAGTCGCTTTACAACCCGATCTTCAAGAAAGATGCCGAGATTTATTTGATCTGCGGTGCGGGCGGGCAAGCGGCGCTTTCCGGCAAGACCTTGCATGACATGGGTTATACCAACGTGACCAACATCGGTGGATTTCCCGGCTGGAAAGACGCGGGCGGACCGACTGAGGATTGAGCTTAGGCTCCCTGCGCCCTCGATTGGGCGCGGGGTTATCCATATATGTCAAAGTTGCAGTCGCCTCCAAGTTAACGCTGGAGGCAATTTTTGTATTTGGGGAATAGTGCAGCACTTATTCGGGGGCAGGTTGAGGCAGAAGAAGATTTGAACGTAATTTGGAACGGCGACCTGCTGGATCTCAAAGAAGTTGCAAGTTTGTGATTTGATCAGGCTCCGCCGAAACGGTTTGGTACTACGCCTCACGCAATTGATAAGGTCCTAACAAAGCTGCCCGAGCCAGTCGCACTTTCAAACGAACGGCTATCCGCTGATGGAATGAACAAGGACTACTACTATTGGACGCGGTTCTATAA
>JAPKCR010000319.1 GCA_026421135.1 Sulfitobacter sp.
GCCGGCTGATCGCGCTTTGCGTCAAGGACAGCTCAAGTGCGGCCTGAGTGGCGCTGCCAAGCCGGGCCACAGCCTCGAATGCAAGCAAGGCATTGATCGATGGCAGAAAGCGGCGGGGGGCTATCATATGACTTAAACTCATAAGGCTAGGATAAAGCAGCGATAGTATTTTGCATTCGTCTTTGCAATACTCTGGCCAAATCTAGACCTTTTGGGAGGATACAAAATGAACGCCGAAGCACCAATTCTCAAAGCCAAAGACGCCCCAAACATGAGCAGCTTTGACTGGACAGACCCGTTCCGTCTGGCGGACCAACTGACCGAAGACGAACGCATGATTCAGGAAAGCGCGCGCGCCTATGCACAGGAAAAGTTGCAACCCCGCGTGATTGAAGCCTTTGCGAACGAAAGCACGGACCCTGCGATTTTCAAGGAAATGGGCGATATGGGCCTGTTGGGCGTCACAGTCCCCGAGGAATACGGCGGATTGGGCGGCAACTATGTGTCCTACGGTCTGGTCGCCCGCGAGGTTGAGCGTGTGGATAGTGGATACCGGTCGATGATGTCCGTGCAATCCAGTCTGGTGATGTACCCGATCTATGCCTATGGGTCAGAAGCACAGCGCAAAAAGTACCTGCCGAAACTGGCAAGCGGCGACTTCATCGGCTGTTTCGGCCTGACCGAACCTGACGCCGGGTCTGACCCCGCAGGCATGAAAACGCGGGCCATCAAAACAGCAAACGGCTATAAGCTGATCGGGTCCAAAATGTGGATTTCGAACGCGCCGATTGCGGATGTCTTTGTGGTTTGGGCAAAGTCCGAAGAGCACGGCGGCAAAATTCGCGGCTTTATCCTCGAGAAAGGGATGAAGGGTCTGTCCGCACCAAAAATTGGCAACAAGCTGTCATTGCGGGCGTCAATCACCGGTGAAATCGTGATGGACAACGTTGAAGTCGGCGATGACGCGCTGTTGCCCCATGTCGAAGGTCTCAAAGGCCCGTTCGGCTGTCTGAACCGCGCCCGCTATGGCATTAGCTGGGGTGTATTGGGCTCGGCCGAGTTCTGCTGGCATGCGTCGCGCCAGTACGGGCTGGACCGCAAACAGTTCAACAAGCCACTGGCGCAGACCCAGTTGTTCCAGAAAAAACTGGCAGACATGATGACCGAAATCTCGCTTGGCCTGCAGGCGTCCTTGCAGGTTGGCCGCTTGATGGATCAAGCCAATGCTGCACCCGAGATGATCTCGATCGTGAAGCGCAACAACTGCGGCAAGGCTTTGGATATTGCGCGTATGTCCCGTGACATGCACGGCGGCAACGGCATCAGCGGCGAATACCAGGTGATCCGCCACATGATGAACCTTGAGACAGTGAATACCTATGAAGGTACACATGATGTCCACGCGCTGATCTTGGGGCGTGCGCAAACTGGCCTGCAGGCGTTCTTTTAAGACTGGAATGAGGGGGCTTTCGGCTCCCTCAGACTCCCCCAAGGAAATTTCGAAGCCAGAGAATAAAAGGAAGCGGTCGCCTTTCCTCTGGCTTTTTAATATCCCCGCCTGAGGTACATTTTTAGTGTGCCTTTGGTTTTTTCGGAAGGGTGACAATGGATCGCGTACAGATCGTTCATGACAACTTCCTGCGTCGCGTTGCGGCGCAGGATTTTCCCGTCGGCGGGCCTGTTACTCCTGGGTTAAACGCCGACTCTGCCGTTGGGTTGTACCGTGCACAGGTTTTGTCCCGCGCGTTGGATTTGCAAAGCCGTGTAATGCAGGCCAACAAACAGGGTTTTTATACCATTGGGTCCAGCGGGCACGAAGGCATGGCTGCTGTTGCCCATGCGGTACGGCCTGATGATATTGCCTTTCTTCATTACCGCGATGCCGCATTCCAGATCGCTCGGGCGGATCAGGTCGGCGGGCAGGCGATGTTGCGCGACATGTTGTTGTCCTTTGCCTGTTCTTCGGACGATCCGACCAGCGGTGGGCGACACAAGGTCTTGGGCAGCCGTCGCTTGATGATCCCGCCGCAAACGTCGACCATTGCCAGCCACCTGCCAAAAGCTGTGGGCGCAGCTCACGCGTTGGGGCTCGCCCGGCGCAATCCACCTGAGCATCGGTTGCTCGCCCATGACGGGATTGCGATTTGCAGTTTCGGGGATGCATCTGCCAATCATTCCACCGCGCAGGGCGCGATTAATGCTGCCTGCTGGACCGCTGTTCAGGGCGTCCCATTGCCATTGCTGTTCGTGTGCGAGGACAACGGGATCGGTATTTCGACCAAAACGCCGACAGGCTGGATCAAGGCATCCATGTCCACGCGTCCAGGTCTTGCCTATTTCGAGGCCGACGGCTTGGACCTGTTCGCAGCCTATGCTTCTGCCAAAGCGGCTGCGGATTTTGTGCGCAAGCATCGCAAGCCCGCGTTTTTGCATCTGCGCACCGTTCGACTTTACGGGCACGCGGGTGCCGATATCGCGACAAGCTATCTGCCAAAATCCGAGGTCGAAGCCGACGAGGCCAACGATCCGCTGCTGCACAGTGTCCGCCTTTTGATCGATGCGGGCGCACTAAACGCACAAGACGCGCTTGCGATCTATACTGAAACACTGGACGAAGTGGCCAAAGCCGCCGTCGATGTCACCACCCGCCCGCATTTGAAAACAGCGAATGACGTGATGGCCAGTATTATCCCGCCAAAGCGCGCCTGTGCCCCGACCAACGGTCCCTCCGCAGAACAACGCGCCGAGATCATGGGGGGCGAACTGAACCAGATGGCCACACCGCAGCCGCTGTCTAAAGTCATAAATTGGGCGCTGCATGATCTTATGTTGGCACATCCGGAAACCCTGATCATGGGTGAGGATGTAGGCCGCAAGGGCGGTGTCTACGGCGTCACCCAAAAGCTGCAATCCCGGTTCGGCCCTGCGCGTGTGATTGATACCTTGCTGGACGAACAATCAATTTTGGGATTTGCCATTGGTGCCGCGCATAACGGCTTTGTGCCGATGCCCGAAATCCAGTTTCTGGCATATCTACACAACGCCGAAGACCAACTGCGCGGCGAGGCGGCAACGTTGCCGTTTTTCAGTAACGGGCAGTGGACAAACCCGATGGTGCTGCGCATCGCGGGTCTGGGGTATCAAAAAGGGTTTGGCGGGCATTTCCACAACGACAATTCGCTTGCAGTTCTACGCGATATCCCGGGCATCATCATTGCTTGTCCTTCGACGGGTACCGACGCCGCAATGATGCTGCGCGAAGCGCACCGCCTTGCACGCGAAGAACAGCGGGTTGTTGTGTTTGTTGAACCCATCGCCCTTTACCCCATGCGCGATCTGATCGAGGCAGGCGATGGCGGTTGGATGACGACTTATCCGGCAGTCGACCAGCGGCTAGGCTTGCAAGACGTTGGCGTACACGGAGATGGGAAAGATATGGCGATCGTGACCTACGGCAACGGACATTTTCTCAGCCGACAGGCCCAAGTCGATCTAGCCGCCCAAGGCCTTAATGTGCGTGTGATCGACATGCGCTGGATCGCACCCCTGGCCGAGGATGCGATCATCAATGCCATTGGCGATCGGCCTGTTTTGATCGTGGATGAATGCCGCCGCACCGGAGGGCAAGCTGAAGGCGTCATGGCGCTGATGCAAGAGCGCGGCATCGGTCGTTTCGCACGGCTGACGGCCGAGGATAGCTTTATTGCGACGGGGCCAGCCTATGCGGCAACACTTCCGTCACGCGAGGCCATCGTTGCAGCATCTTTGGCGTTGTTGGAGAGGTAGAACTGTCCGATTGCCCAACCATGGCACCGCTGCCAATTGCCATGCCGTGCAAGATCAGCTTTTGCGGCTGACATCGGACAATACTTGCCTATTTCTCTATAGGTGCCGACGCTCGAATGTTTATCGACGAAAATTCCACGCTACATTTTGACGCCGTGGTCAATCGCAGCGCGCAATATCTCATAGCTCTTTTGATCAATGTGCGGTTTTATTGCTTCAAAAGCTTGGGTGTCGGTT
>JAPKCR010000320.1 GCA_026421135.1 Sulfitobacter sp.
ATTTTCCGATCGGATACGGTCAAGGAAGGCCATTACCGTGCCCGTTTAAGTCATTCAGCTGGAGGAGTGGGCGGGTCGCCATGATCGCTTGCTCACTCTTGAGCGCATGCTTAGCGCGTTGTCTTGCCAAAACCGCGCCTTCAGCCTTTGGTTTGCCGCATCACCTTTGGCGCTCCAGTCGCCGCATCTGTTCCGGTGTACTCAAATCCTTCTTCTTTCCATGCGCCCAAGCCGCCCTTCATGTGCGCAACGCGGTCAATGCCTTTTTCCAGACAAAGCCTCGCAACTTTTCCGGACCGAACACCCGACCCACAATGAAATACGATCCGTTTTTCCGTTTGCCCCGGCAGGTGGTTCGGCTCGAATGCCTGCATCGGCGACAGCATCGCCCCCGCGATCCGCTCAAACGTGAATTCTTGCGGGGTTCGAACGTCGATCAATACAATCTCGTCGCGATCAAACGCTGATTTCACTTCCTGCACTGTCCAAAGTTCGACCGGGCCACTCTCGGTTTTTTCCACTTCCATCATACACTCCTTAAATTGTGTCCATCGGTATCTTAAGATACCCACTTCCGTCATTCCCAACATCTGGAAAACCGCCCGCCAACAGATTCATCTGCAGAACCTGCTGCATTCGATCTGACAACAACAGCGCTTTATCCTGCTTGTCGCGCAACTTTGTAAAAGTCCTTCGGGGACTACCGCTTAGGATAGGCTTGTGCGTGAAACTTTCATTTTTTGTCACCCACTTGAGGAATAACCTGGACGCACGGTTTCGGTTCCACACTCTGTATCCGACGTCAGCGTTCAGTGGCGACCCAACGATGAGATTCTGATTTCATGCAGACGGAAGCATGAAAAGCCTAACCCAAAGCGGCAAAGCATATGACTGGTTGGGCCGCCGATAAAGAAAGGTAATAGCGTTTACACTGGTGACAAAATGTGAATTTTGCGATCCGCCAGCATGTCTTTGGTTTGTGCGCCGTACTCTTTCATATGGGGTGCTGCGGCATGAGCGCCAAGCGCTTGCATGCTTTCCCATTTTTCAACAACAACAAAGGTGTCTAGCCCAAACGCAGCTTGCATTGGGCCGGCATTCGCAGTGTCAATTGTTGCCTCGTAGGCGATACAGCCGTCCTCAGCCAGCACAGCAGGGACGTTAGCGTTGAATAAATCCAGCACCTTTGCGCGCATGCTGGGTTTGGTCGTGATAACTGCAATAACGTGGACTGTAGACATAATTGTTATCCTTAATTCTGGTTGGGCTGTCATGCCGATCGAAATCGGGACAGCATTTATTTTGCGGCTGATAGGGAGAGGTCCGCAGCTGCAAGCGGCAAACGCATCCACGGCCGGACCATGCCAACGCCCAGCAGATACCCTTCGAGGCCACCTGACGGCAAGGTGATACCGGTACTGATTGTCGACAGAACAAAGATCAGTGGTACCAGATCACACTGAAGGACCAGCGCTGGTTGAAACATGCTAAAACCCCAAACAGCCGCAGAAAAGAATGAAGATCGCTTACAAGAATGGCCAGCCCCACTTTGTCACATCGCGTGCCGAGGGCAGTTTGTCTTGCGCCATGCCAACCAACGGATGCTGCCAGGGGCACCTTCCTTTTCGAACGATACCGACGAGATGGGAGAGCAGTATGCGCTGCGCCAGTGACCTGACCGAGGCATAGGCTCCATCACAACTGGAGCTTAAAGGCAAAATTCACGCTGCCATTGTTAGTTTCAATTACGCAGCCATCCCGTCGACACCCCAGATCGCCCTGCCAGCCTCAGGCAATTTGGCTTTGCCTAC
The DNA here is from genome assembly GCA_026421135.1 of Sulfitobacter sp. Taxonomy (GTDB): domain Bacteria; phylum Pseudomonadota; class Alphaproteobacteria; order Rhodobacterales; family Rhodobacteraceae; genus Sulfitobacter. Next base: position 1,812 of record JAPKCR010000320.1, read on the forward strand.
CTCAAATTCTCACGCCGCAACCTGCGCAACTCTTCCAGCCGCCGCTTTCGTTCGGCGCGTTTGCGCTGTTCATCCATTCGCTGATCTCGTTCGGCACGTTTGCGCTGCTCTTCCAGTCGCCGCTCTCGCTCGACCTGAATGCGCCGCCCCTCCAGCCGGCGACCTTGTTCGGCGCGTCTGCGCTGCTCTTCCAATCGCCGCTCTCGCTCGACCCGTTGGCGCTGCCCTTCCAGTCGCCGATTTCGTTCGGCCCGGTCGCGCTGCACTTCCAATCGCCGCTCTCGGTCAACCTCAATGCGCTGCTCTTCCAGCCGTCGATCTCGCCGAGCGCGTCTGCGTTGCTCTTCCAGTCGCCGATCTCGCTCGACCTGTTGGCGTTGCCCTTCCAGACGCCGGTTTCGTTCGGCCCGGTCGCGCTGCACTTCCAATCGGCGCTCTCGATCGACCTGAATGCGCTGCTCTTCCAGACGCCGCTCTTGCTCGACCCGAACGCGCCGCTCTCGCTCGTTTCGGTCGCGCCTGTGGATAACCCGGTCATTCGTAGAGGGTGCGCGCGTCCTTCGCGGAAATCTCCGCCTGTGTTCGCGGTTGCGCGAATAGGGATACCTATCAGGGACGTTTATCCGTCGTCGGTAAGAGGGATTTAGGACAATGTGGATTGGAAGCGTCCTAGTGCGGATCCATAGGCCGTTCCCGAAATAGTAATATGAGCCGGTCCAAGAATGGTAATAGACATCGCTGTCCGGATAGTAGTCGTAGTCATAGCGCCCATAACTGACCCTACTGTCATACGTCTCACATCCCGAAAGCCCAAGGCCCCCCGCGCCCAACGAACCGGCCCATAAAAGCTTTATGAAGTGGCGTCTTTGCATCCTCACTGTTCCTTTCTTTGCCCGGTCAACATGGGACAGGTCGCAGATTTATTAGTGGGAAGTGTACTAGAGGAAAGCAGACCGCGCATTGATCTTGCGCAATCGGCACGGCAAAGCCGCCAACGCGTGCTGACCAAATAATACGGGCCAGTCTCAGTTCTAAAGCGACTGTATTCTGATAGGCGCGCAGGAACCGCGCCACTCGTCCAGAGCGACAGCATAGTTCAGCTTGAACTTTGATCGCCTGTAAAGTTGGCGCACCGCTCTTCAAAGCGAAGGAGAAAACCGAACATACATCATGACGCTCAGGCTGACGCTCTCTGGGCTCGTCTTGAGGTAACGAAATGGGGTGTTTTCTTGCCCAGAAAAATTAGATGGCCGCTCTTTTTGCCACAAGCAAATTTCCTATGACCTCACCCAACAGACTGTCGAACTGCAAGGGCCCTCTTCAGCCCTCAAAAGGCGCTGAGCACGAGCATGGCCGAAATTACATAGTCAGATTGATTGCTCAGCGACTGCTTTATTGGCGTCGCTATCGACAATGTGCCTTTTGCGTATTTAGTAAAACTATAGTTCACACCAATACCCGCAGAGACTAATGACGTGTGGCTTGGAAAGGTTGAATATACCTCGCCGAAATCGGCGAATACAAAACCGTCAAGAGCTTTGCCCTGTACGTCGAATTGTTTGTGCAGTTCCGAACTGACGTAATATCCGCTATCGCCCGCGACACCGTCTGATGGATAGCCGCGTACCGTTGTCGGGCCGCCGATCTGGAACAGAAGGTTACCGGGCAACAAGTCGTCGTTGGAATGTTGCCACGCGCCCGTACCCACGTATGTCAGGCCGTTGGCAAAACGGTACTGACCGTTGATTGAACCCGCGAGCAAAAATATATCCCGGTCAGTGCTGGCAATATTATCCGTTGATTTCGCAAATACGCCCTGTATTTGAGTGGTAACCGACCCATTGTCCCCCCGATAGGACAAGGTTACGCCGGGCGCGTATTTGACAGTCTTGCTGTCCACAAGCGGCACCCCTGCGGATGCAGATGTGCTGGTCCCGGAAAAGGCCGACGCCGTGCCAAGTACAGTCCAGCGATCATCAATGAATAACGGGTGGGACAGACTGAGGTTTGCTGATTTAGATTGGCCCTTGATGTTAAGCACTGTGGTTGGTCCTGAGACAACGGCAATGTCAGACGCCGTAACGCTTGCAGCGAGCCGTGTTCCATATTTGTTGATCGGAAGTTCATAGCGCAAAGTCCCGGACTTACTGCCTTGACTAAAGGACAGATAAGTCAAAAACGTATCATCCATGCCCATCAGGCCGTAGCGGCG
>JAPKCR010000321.1 GCA_026421135.1 Sulfitobacter sp.
GGACGCATCTTGACCTCACCTGCTTGCCCGCCAATCTGCATATGTATCCGGAAAAAATCACTGATGCTGTGCGCGCAGCCGTCGCCAGACACCGCAGCCAATATGTTGATATCTTTGTGGTTTATGCCGATTGCGGTACCGGCGGATTGCTTCAATCAGCATGTGACGACATGGGCGTTCGAATGGTGGCCGGGCCGCATTGTTACAGCTTTTTTGAAGGCAACGATAGTTTTGCGAAAACCGCTGAGACCGAGATTACGACCTTTTACCTGACCGATTTTCTGGTTCGACAATTCGACGCATTTATCATGAAACCCATGGGCCTCGACCGTCATCCAGAGCTGCGCGACATGTATTTTGGGAACTATGAGAAACTGGTGTATCAGGCGCAAACCGATGATCCTGCGCTCACAGCCAAAGCCAAAGATTGCGCTCGAGCCCTTGGCCTTGCGTTCGAGCGGCGATTTACTGGCTATGGCGATCTTGAGGCGACCCTGAAAACTCTTTGAGTTTCAGTTTGCCGAGTAGATTTAACTGTTTAATCGCCAGACGAAACCATAGTCTTTTCTGACAGCCCTCAAACCTGCGCGGCTGCCGTTTCGCGCACCCGCTCGATCATCGCGGTCAGTCCGTTGGATCGCTGCGCGGACAGGTGTTCGTTCAATCCAAGGCGCCCCATCTCGGCGCGGGCATCAACGGTCATCACATCAGCAGGTGCCAACCCGTTGTAAAGAGACCGCAAAACGGCGATCAGCCCCGACACGATCATCGCATCACTTGCACCATCAAAATGCAGGACACCGTCTTCGAAACTTGCGTGCAACCAAACTTGGCTGGCACAGCCGTCAACTTTGGTGGCAGGCACGCGCAGAGCTTCTTCCAGCGTGTCCATCGCCTTGCCAAGATCAATCACATAACGGTAACGATCTTCCCAATCGTCCAGGAATTCAAAATCTTCGACCAGTTCTTCAAAAGCTTCTGTCGCCACGGTGATGCCCTCGTTGTTCGTGCCCCACAGGTAGGTCGCGTATTGGCAAACGTCCACCCCTTCCCAACGGCCTTGTGATGGGTTAGTCAAATGACACGGTAATTTTACGGCGGACCCTATGCGCAAAACCTTTTCGGCAATTCTGGTAACAACCCTTGTTCTGACTGGCTGTGCAACAGTGCGCGATAGCCGGGTAAACCCGTTCAACTGGTTCGGATCTGCCCGTTCGGAACCGATCGCCCGCACAGCGGCAAGCACCAACCCACTTATTCCACAGTCCTCTGGACTTTTTGCGGGGGCGCGTAAACGGCAGGCAACTTATGCTGGCCAACCTTTTGACCAAGTCACCGATCTGACGATTGAACGTGTTCCAGGTGGCGCAATCGTACGCGCGACAGGGCTGGCAGCACGGCAGGGCGTCTATCAAGTACAGTTGACACCGGCTAACGAAGACGAGCTTCCAGTTGATGGCATTTTGACCTATCGGCTTGAAGGCGTGGAGCCCGCGAAAAACACGAATGTGGGTGCAAAACCCACCCGAGAGGTTACCGCCGGGCGCAAGCTGACCGATCAAATGCTTGCAGGCGTGCGCACCATCCGTGTCGAAGGCCTGCGCAACGCACTAACCGCGCGCCGATAAGACTAATTGCGTTAATTCAATTGGTTGAGCGCTAAAGCTCAACCACTTTCACATTTGGTCCGATGGCGGTCAAAGCGATCTTTCCATCGCATAAACGCAATGCATCATCACCGAACACTTCACGGCGCCACCCTTTAAGCGCGGGAACATCACGCAATCCAGCCGCGATCGCATCCAGATCCGCGGCCGGTGCAATCAACTTGGCCGCGACACCAGCACTTTCGGTTTTTGCCTTAAGCAACACGCGCAATAGATCAGCCAGGGCCGGATTTACTTGCAACTTGTCACGGCTGCGATCCGGTTGTGGCAGGTTCGAGGCTGGGCATTGAACACCAGCTTCAACGGCCTTGAGAATACCATCAGCAATCTCACCCTTGCGCGCGTCGCGCAGCAACAGGCGTGCTCGACCCAATTCTTCGTGGTTTTTTGGTTTGTTGCTGGCCAATTCAACCAGCGCATCGTCTTTGTAAACACGGCTGCGCGGCACATTTCGTGTCTGGGCATATTCCTCGCGAAAGGCTGCCAACTCGCGTACGATTGCCAGAAACTTGGACGAGTTGGTCCGAGTTTTGACACGCTTCCACGCATCACGCGGGGCTGTGATATAGGTGTCGCGGCTGGTCAAAATCTCAAGCTCTTCTGCGACCCAACGCGCGCGCCCTGTTTCCTCTAACTTTTCGGCTAGAAATTCATAGACCTGACGCAGGTGCGTGACATCAGCCAAGGCGTATTTGGCCTGTGCCTCGCTCAGCGGGCGGCGCGACCAATCGGTAAAGCGCGAGGTCTTATCAACCGCTTCGTGCGCAATCTTGCGAACAAGGGTTTCATAACCAACCTGTTCGCCAAACCCGCACACCATCGCCGCGACTTGCGTATCAAACAGCGGTTCGGGAAACACACCTGCATCAACAAAGAAAATCTCGAGATCCTGCCGCGCTGCATGGAACACCTTGACCACCGACGTATCACGGAACAGCGTATAGAGCGGTTCAAGCGACATATCCCCGGCCAGCGGATCAACCAGCACAGCGTTGGAATCGTCTGTGCCCGGCATCGCCAACTGAATCAGACAAAGCTTGGAGTAATAGGTTCGTTCGCGCAGAAATTCTGTATCAACGGTCACATAATCATATTTCGCAGCTTCAAGGCAAAACGCTTCGAGCGCGGCAGTTGTGGTGATTGTTTTCATAAATCTTACTTTGAACAGAGCGGTGCCAACAGGCAATGTGAAATCGGAACATAACAGGCTGAGAATGCCTGATCGTTAAGTGTCGAGTGTCAAAAGGCTGCGGTCTCCAGCAGCGAAGCGCCGCAATACAGCCGGATAGAGGCGATGTTCCTGAACCAGAACACGCGCGGCCAATTTTTCGGCCGTATCACCGGGCAATACTTGCACCCGCGCCTGACCCAAGATGGGGCCATCGTCCAGCGCGGCTGTGACCTCGTGAACGGTGCAGCCATGTACCGTGTCCCCGGCCTCAAGCGCGCGGGCGTGCGTGTGCAAGCCTTTGTATAGCGGCAGTAGCGACGGATGAATATTGATCATGCGACCCGCCCACGCGTCGGTAAATCCAGCGGTTAATTTTCGCATGAACCCCGCAAGGCAAATAATATCTGGCGCATGAGCGGCAAGGCGCGATGACAACTCAGCCTCGAATGCGGCGCGGTCGCCCTTAAACGGTTTGTGATCCACTACTTCGGTCGCGATGCCACGAGCCTTGGCCCATGCAATGCCGCCCGCCTCTGCCACATTCGACACGACCACGCACGCGCGTGCAGGATGGTCGCCGGTCATGTCTTCGACCAGCGCGCGCATGTTAGAGCCGCCACCGGATAGAAAAATCGCGACCCGTTTGGTCACAGCAATTGGCCAGTATATTCGACCCCGATGCCCTTGGTGACATGTCCCATCGGATACACGGTTTCACCCGCATCAGTCAGCAATTTTTGCAGGTTGTCAGCCTGATCTGCGGCCACCACCAAAATCATGCCAACACCACAGTTGAAAGTCTTGAGCATTTCAGCCTGAGACATGCCGCCAATCTGCGACATCCACTTGAACACACCGGGCAAATCCCAAGCGTCCAGATTGATGTCAGCACCCAAATCTTCGGGCAATACACGCGGCAGGTTCTCGGTCAGACCGCCACCAGTGATATGGGCCAATGCATGTACACCGCCTGCCCGTACCGCCTGCAAAGCTGGTTTGACATACAGGCGCGTCGGCGTCAAAAGCACCTCGCCCAATGTGCCGTCGTCCCAGGGACAATCAGCATCCCAGCCCAAACCGGACATTTGCACAAGCTTGCGCACCAGACTGTAGCCGTTGGAATGCACGCCGTCGCTGGCAAGCCCTAGCAGCACGTCGCCCGCTGCAACGCCGCTTGGCAA
>JAPKCR010000322.1 GCA_026421135.1 Sulfitobacter sp.
CGGTCAGAACGATTACTGGCGTGACCAGAAGATAAAACAGCAAGATCACCGGAAAGGCGAGAATCAGGTTCTCCAGAAAGCTTAAGAACACATCCAGTTTGCCACCATAATAACCCGCAGGCAGGCCCAACGTGATCCCGACCATAAAGGCGAACAATGTCGCCATTGGCGCGATCTGCACCACGACCCAAGACCCTTTGATCAAACGGCTGAACACGTCTCGTGCAAGGTTATCCCCACCCAGCAAGAACCATTGGTAATCTTCGGGTTCCGCCCGCGCCAGCGGGGTGCCGGGCAACTTGTTCTTCATGCCGGACACCTGACTTAGGCTGTCATGGGTGATCAGCATGTCGAACACGCCGCCAAAGACGCCGGTAAAGACCCAGAACATCACCAGACCAAAACCGATCATCCCGACTGTGCTGTCAAATAACTTACCATACAGGCCCAGCTTGCGCTTGAATGTGATTGACAGCGCAAACATCACTACTAGGGCAATCCAGACAGGCAAAAGCTGCTGCGCTAGACCGCCAAAGATACCCGCCGCAGGGCCCATAACGATGCCCGCTAACAAATACACCACCACCAGGGCCAATGCCGCGAGAAACCCATAGGCACCCGCACGCCCCAAAAGGCCTGACACCCCTTGGTTTACAGCGCTAACGGCACCGGACCCTACCGTGCGCATCCCGGCGCTCGGAACAAGCGACAACAGAATTTGCGCCATATAGGCGACGACCATTACCCCAACAGCCAATCCCAAAATAGGGTTCAGCCATCCCATCGAGCCTGTCCATGTCAATGCTTCCATGTGCTTGCCCTTTCTTTATGTAATGCGAATGCGCGGGTTCAAGAACACATAGCCGATATCGGAAATCAGCTGTGTGGCCAGAACCACGATGACAGACACGACAGAGACAGCCAGCAACAGCTCAATATCGTTATTGGACGCAGCCTGAACAAGAAGCCAGCCGAAGCCCTTGTAATTGAACAGGGTTTCCACGATGACCACGCCGTTCAGCAGCCACGGGATTTGCAGCATGATCACCGTGAACGGTGCGATCAGTGCATTGCGCAGGGCGTGTTTCAAAACGATGTCGCTGAATTTGACACCTTTCAATCTTGCCGTGCGAATATACTGAGCGGTCATTACTTCGGTCATCGAGGCCCGCGTCATACGCGCAATATAACCCATGCCATACAAAGAGATCGTCAGTACCGGTAAGAAGAAATTCCAGAACGTCGCGTCTTTCATCGCCGATGTTGCAGACCCCAAGAACAGTGTTTTCCCATCGATCCAACCCATATCGGCCAGCCACGGCGAAACGCCAAAGCGCGAGGACGCCAAGACCGCGATAAAGATAACGCCGGATACATATTCAGGGGTGGCCGTTGTGGCGATCGAAAAGGTCGACAGCGACCGGTCCAGACGCGAGCCTTCACGCATGCCTGCTAGCACACCCACAATCAACGCCGACGGGACCATCAGGAGCAAAACGCACAACATCAGCTTGCCGGTCAGTCCAAGGCGGGTCAGGACTGTCGGGCCGACATCTTCTTTAAAAACAGTAGAATATCCCCAGTCACCCTGCAAAATCCCGCAAAATGTCGGACGGTCATCGACGGGGGTGTCGCTGTTGAAACAACGCCCGGTGACCTTGCCACTTTCAGCTTCGGTGATCCATCCCGGCACGACACCCAGCCATTGGCCGAACTTGATAGGCGTCGGCTGCAAGTAACCGCGATTATCAAGATAGCTGGTAACGGCCTCATCCGACATGCGGAAGTTACCTTGGGTTTTGGCAAGTTTTTCGAGGTTGGGGTAAAGATTGGTTAACCAAAAAACAATGAAGGTCAGGCACAACGCCGTCAAAAGCATCACGCCAAGACGGCGTAGAATGAAAATCCCCATGGAACATCCCTGTTACGCGGCAGACGACATGCGCCCACCAGATTTTCGGGCTCGTTGGCCCAATGTGATTAGTTGCGCAACACACCATCCGGCCTTTGGCCATTCGGGTGTGATGCAAGTCTCCCTTGATGCTCATTATACGGATTATGGAAAACCGCGGCGGCACCTTGTTGTTCCCCCATGAGGCACGAGTTAGCAGCCAAGGTCAATGTCAGCTTTCGGCGTTTCATGGGATGAATGCGACATCTGGCCATCCCAGATGCGACATTTTCCAGAATTGGGACGTTAGACTTTGGCCATCCGCAACTTGCTTGGCGGCTTTCCAGTATGTTGCTGAATAAACCGCGTGAAATAGGCAGCAGACCCAAACCCAAGGTGACGCGCTATGCTTTGGGCCGAATGCTCTGTCGTGCTCAGCATATCGCGGGCCTCATAAACAACCCGCTCTGTCAAAAGATCAGCGGCGGTTTTTCCTGTGGCCGCTTTGACCGCGCGGGTAAGATGGGTGGGGGTCACCTCAAGGGTTTCAGCGTACGTCGCCATAGGAACCCCGGTTGCAAAGCATTCCGAAACCATCCTGCAAAACCGCGCGCTTAGGCGGATGCCGGCACTGCGGCGGTCGGGCACATGTTCCTCTTGCATGATCTGGCGACGCAGCCAGACCGATATCAACGCGGCATGGGCGTCAAGTGCGTCGTTAGACAAGGGGCGCGGGGTCTGCTGTTCACGTTGTCCGGCCTCGATCAGACCGGTCAGTTCGGTTTGGGCCTGAACATCCCGAATCCGCAAATGCCGTGGCACCTGTGGCAACCGCATTGGCGCGCCATCCGGAATCACTACGGCCTGTCCAAATCCCTGCCGCCCCAGTTCAATCGAAAATAGCGACCGCGCCGGAATGAAAACCGCATTATGCGCACCCAAGCCCCGACGCTGGCCATCCAGTTGCAGCAATCCCTGACCACGTGTGATCCATATCAGAAGATGTGAGGGCAAGTCGTGCGACAGCGTCATCCGCCAATCCTGTCCTTGGGACAGTTGGGCAAGGGACAATATTTGGACCGCGCCAGAATTCATTTCACAAAGATCATCGTACTAATTACAGCTGACCTTAGTGTTATACACTTATTTAGCGAATTAAAGTTTTATAAATGGATTTATCGGTTCAGTTACGCTGGCCGATAGTGCCGCCAGTTTTGGGTATTTTTCCGCAGCCACGTGCGTTGCCGTTTGGCATATCGTCGTGTCGCAATGATAGCACTTTCGCGGGCAGTTTCCAAATCCGTGCGACCATCAAGATAGGCCATTAATTCAGGCACGCCGATGGCGCGGTGTGCGGGCAGCGTAGAGTCATATGTCGGACGCACGGCGGCGACCTCGTCCAGCGCGCCCTGATCCAACATCTGATCAAATCGTTTAATAATCCGGCTGTTCAACCAGTCCTTTTCGGCATCCACGGCGATGGCGGTGCTGGCCGTCAAAGGCAGCATGGGCGGTGGGGTATTGTCTTGCCAGTCGGCCAATCCACGCCCCGTTGCGGTCAGCACTTCCCACGCGCGCTTTACCCGCATCGGGTTGTTCAGGTCCAATCGGGCGGACGTCAGCGGATCAAGCTGCGCGATCAAATCCTCTAGGCCCATTTCATTCGCAGCAGCACGCACAGCATCCGGTGTGGTGGGGATTTCGGCCAGCCCTTGGGTCAATGCACCAAAATATAGCCCTGTACCGCCAACGATAATGGGCCTGAACCCTTGGCGCAGGATATCGCCAACTTCGCGCAACCAATGACCAACAGAATAGGCCTGATGCGCAGAAATATGACCATACAACATGTGTTGGGCGCGCGCTTCCTCCTCAATCGAGGGCCGGGCGGAAATTACCCGCCAACAGTCATAAACCTGACTGGCATCCGCATTGACGATCACGCCCCCTTGGGTTTCGGCCAGCGCCAACGCCAGCGCAGATTTGCCTGATGCAGTCGGCCCCGCGATCAACACGGGCAATGCCGGATCGACAGATGCAATCACAGCATCGACAGAGGTTAGGGCGGTAAACTGCATTTCTTTGCACGGACCTTTGACGGAGCATTGAACATTTCTGCTATT
>JAPKCR010000323.1 GCA_026421135.1 Sulfitobacter sp.
TTCTTGAACTGGACGATGCGCCGCGTGTTGATGTCTGGTTTGACCAGACTTTGCTTCATCTTCCTGACGGTGCAAACCTTGCCGCTGCCATGCTTGCTGCTGATGTGCAGGTTTTCCGCCTTACGCCCGTATCCGGAGCGCCGCGCGGACCGTTTTGCATGATGGGGGCCTGTTTTGACTGTCTGGTAGAGATCGACGGGGTGAACCGTCAAGCCTGTACAATTGAGGTTACGGAAGGGATGCGTATTTCCCGCCCGCAACAGGTGGTACAACATGCAAAAGGTTGATCTGGTCATCATCGGCGCCGGCCCCGCGGGCATGGCAGCGGCCTTTACTGCCGCCGAGGCTGGTCTGCGCGTCACGATCTTAGATGAGCAACCACGTGCCGGCGGGCAAATTTACCGTGACATAGACCGCGCCACCGCCCGTCGTAGCGCGATCTTGGGCAAGGATTTTACTTATGGCAAAACCCTAACCAAAGGGCTGCATCACGCAGAAATTACCCATGTAACAGGGGCTGTTGTTTGGGCGATCGAAGACGGTTTTCGGATCGCTTATTCACGAAATGGCAAAGCCGCGCAGATCACCGCTGACCAGATCATTTTGGCCACTGGCGCACTGGAGCGCGCCATGCCACTTACTGGCTGGACCCTTCCGGGTGTGATGACGGCGGGCGCGGGACAAATTCTTCTCAAACAGTCGGGTATCGTTGCACGCCGCGCTGTACTCGTCGGATCAGGGCCGCTGCTTTATCTAATTGCCGCGCAAATGGTGCGCGCTGGAACACCGCCGCTGGCGATGGTTGAAACGCAAACGCGCACCGATATGATCCGCGGTGTGCGCCATCTTGGCGGCGCATTGCGGGGCTGGCGCTATTTGGCTAAGGGCGCAGCTTTGTTAGGGCAGATTGTCCGCGCAGGGGTGCCGCGTTATGCTGGCGCAACCGACATCACTATATCGGGGCAAAGAAAGGCAGAGTCGGTAACCTTTCAGCACCGTGGCAAGACCCACACGATTCCGTGCGACACGGTGCTGTTGCATCACGGCGTTGTCCCCAATACGCAGACCGCCCGATCCATCGACATCGCCCACCACTGGGAAGACGTCCAAAAATGCTTTGCGCCGCAGGTCGATGCGTGGGGTGCAACGTCCAAGACGGGTGTCTTCATAGCGGGTGACGGGGCAGGAATTGGGGGCGCGAAGGTCGCCGAGATTGCAGGCCGGATCACGGCATTGAACGTGGTCCACTCGGTTGGCAAGTTGTCACAAGCAGACCGAGACCGCCAAGCCGCCCCTCTGTTTTCTGCCAAGGCCCGCGAGCTTGCAGTGCGCCCCTTTCTGGATACGGCCTATCCTCCCTTTGCACCCGCACTTTTGCCTGCCGACGACACGATCATTTGCCGTTGCGAAGAAGTCACCGCAGGTGCCATCCGTGGCTATGCCAAAATCGGTTGCTTAGGACCGAACCAAACCAAGGCCTTCGGTCGCGCGGGCATGGGCCCCTGTCAGGGGCGTTATTGCGGACTGGCCGTTACTGCCCTTTTGGCGGATGCAAACGGGCGCACGCCAGATGACACAGGCTATTACCGTATTCGCGCCCCGCTGAAACCGGTCACACTGGGCGAATTGGCCTCCATGGACACCGATGCGGCAGACGCCGTCGAATAGGAGAAATCAATGATCGAACGGATCGAAACAGGTGCTCGAATGAGCAAAATCGTAAAGTACAACGGTGTCGCCTATTTGTGCGGTCAGGTTGGCGAAGGCGCGACTGTGGCCGATCAGACCCGCGACTGTTTGGGGCGTGTGCAAGAGCTGCTGGAAAAAGCCGGATCATCGCGCAAACAGATGTTGCAGGTGGTAATCTGGCTGGCTGATATGGCCGATTTTTCCGAGATGAACGAGGTTTGGGATGCTTGGATGCCGCAGGGCCATGCCCCTGCGCGCGCCTGCGGCGAAGCCAAACTGGCGCGCAATACTTTAAAAGTCGAAATTATCGTCACCGCCGCCTACTGATTACAACGAAACCACATGAAAGCCATCATTTCAAGGCGGGGTGATTGGCCTCACCAAAGTCATGTCATAGCTGTTTTGCAAGTGCAGCGAAAGTCTCCTTCCCGCCAAACTTACCTTTTATGATGCACATTCAGATAACCTTGGGTAGGTGGGAGATTGCCTCTGCCAAAGCTGGAAGGGGTGCTGATTTGCGGTAAACCTTCTCGTGGATGTCCTTGCCTTCATGACCGATGATATCTCGAACAAGCTTGTCTTCCACTCCGGAATTATCCAACTGATTTTGAACATAGTGACGTAAACTATGGAATGATAGTTCTGCGCCATCGGCACCAAGCTCTTGATCAATGATTTGGCGCATACGGCGACCAACTTTGCGGCCATAGGCGTTATTTCCTACTTCAAATAATTCTGGAAAGAGGCTGTTTTTGTTATCATTTTTTGCTGTCCGGACATGATCAAGCAAGCCCAGATCAATCAGATGGGAGTGGATCGGGATCATACGGCGCGATGATAGGTTCTTGATGCGGCGCAGCTCAGAATCCTCAATAGAAAAGCACCAGATACCTTCAACTTCAACGATATCAGAGGGGGCTAAGCCTGCGATTTCTTCGCGTCGCGCCCCTGTATAAGCACCAATAAGAGGGCACCAGTAAATGCCATTCTTGAAGATGTCTTGTCCGGGTTTCGTCTGATGGTATTCTGACTTTGATCCGGTCCAGACAGGGTTCTTAAAGACTGTTTCAAGCTGCTCAACAGCAAACGCTGCGCGCTTATCGCGTGCGCGGACAGTTTCTTTTTTGCGCAGCTTTGAAGGTTTTAGATTGGGATCTACAGGCAGGCCTTCATCACGTGCCCAATCTGCGATTTGTGTCAGGTGTTCGAGGTGTCGATTGATCGTGCCTACTGACAAGCCGACCTTTTCTGGAGGGAGCATGAGAGCTTTCGCCATGACTTCATCACGCGTTAAAGTTTGATCCTTTGGGCTTTTGCCCCAATTTTTAGGCATTTGTGCAAGGTCAGCGCGGAATGATTTTACATCAGGCTGGCGAACCTTGGTGATATTATCAATTCCGGACAACATGCTGAAGAGGGACGCAAAACTTAGGTACTGGCGAAGTGTCTTTTCCTCGATGCCTTCAGCGCGTTTAATAGCGTTCATACGCTTAACGATGGCATTTAAGGCGGGGTCTGGCAGTTCTGGAGATGAAGGCTCGTTGGCTACTACTGTGGGCATTGGAGCTTCAACTGGATCATCTCCGGACCACGCTTTTGCTTTTCCGGACACGTAAAGGTCCATGACTTGGATGTTTTCCAGTGCCGATAGCTTATCTTGTCCGGTTTGCTCTTTGAATGTCCGTAAAACTGCATTCCGGCGAGGGCTGCTTGCCATATCCTTCCGGATCAATTCGATATTATCGCGCACAAGATCAGAAATCTCTGGAGGCAGGATGTGATTGAGGCCATCCGTTGAGATACGTTCCCAAGCCTCAGACATGGCTGCATCGTGACGAGTGTCATCTTCCGGATCTAGGCTATCGATACGGTTGAGCATATTGAGCCGAGTAATCTTGGCCCGTTCTGTGCGGATAACTTCGGATAAAAAAGCTCGACCTTGTTCCGGCGTAATGCGGCTACCAACAACTTGCTCCATGATCAGATCACTCTCTGCACTGACTTTCCGAGCTAAGATATGCGCAAGATGACGATCTGTCGTCCCCAATGAGAGCTTGATGTCAATGTTTCCTGTGGAAAACCGCCGAGTTTTGCGCCGCCATTGGTAAGTATCGCCACGTTTAAACAGGTGAGGTTGTGCGTTCATAATCGTTCCGTTCATCAATAAACGGATGGAACACTTTGTCTGAGGTGGTGGAACACTGCGGTGCCGCAGTTAAATCCAACTTCCTCATAAGGTCTTGCAATTCAAGTGCTTATGAGGAAGTTGGCTCCGGCGGTAGGGATCGAACCTACGACAAATTGATTAACAGTCAACTGCT
>JAPKCR010000324.1 GCA_026421135.1 Sulfitobacter sp.
GTGGCAAAGTGGTTGTTGTAGCGGCCCATGCAATTGAGACGCCCCGCCTGCTGCTAAACTCAGCGCAGGAAGGTGCCGAGAACGGGATTGCGAACAGTTCGGACCAGGTAGGGCGCAACCTGATGGATCATCCGACCAAGCTCAGCTGGGCGCTCGCGCCTGAACCCGTCTGGCCCTACCGTGGCCCCCTGTCGACCTCGGGTATCGAGAACATTCGCGATGGAGAGTTTCGCAAGGATCGCGCAGCATTTCGCATCGAGATTGGTAACGACGGTCACTCTTGGCCGACGGGCGCGCCCGTCTCCACCGCTGCCGAGCTGGTCAATTCTGGCCTGCGTGGAGAAGAGCTGGATGCGGCGATCAAGGATGCAACGTCACGGCACATCCGTCTTGCGTCCCTGGTGGAGCAATCCCCGAACGCAGAAAACCGTGTGACCTTGGATCCAGAGAAGAAGGACGCGAACGGCATGCCACTACCGCGCATCTACTTCGACTTCGACGACTACACCCGTGCTGGCCTGGATGCGGCGCAAGAGGCGCATGATGAGATTTTTGCAGCACTTGGTGCGACGGGCGTAAACCATTCGCCAGATATTCAGGGCGCGGGGCATGTCATTGGAACGGTGCGCATGGGCGACGATGCAGTCACTGCGGTTGTGGACGCCGACATGCGGAGTTTCGATCACAGCAATCTGTTCCTATTGGGCTCTGGGACATTTCCCACGTCAGCCACCGCGAACCCAAGTCTCACCATCGCTGCATTGTCGCTCCGCGCAGTGGACGTGATCGCTGCCACTGCCGCCCGGGGGTGAAACGGCAAAGCAATGCGGTCATCCATACACAAGAATGGGGTCGCAGGCACAGCGTCAGAGATGCGCCGCCCAGCCCGGCTATCTCTGGGCCGGGCGGCGCAGGCCTGAAGCGATCTTAGCCGCGATGTCTACTAAGGCCCGCTCTGAGCCATTCGCAGCAGCTATGCAAGGAAGACGGTAAGAGACCGTTCGCTGCGGTCGGCACGAATGAGGGCGATGCGCAACCCATGTTCCCAGCCATCACCGGGGTCGTAGATACAGCGGGTGCTGCTCACCTTGATCTGCGATCACCTCAACCAATTCAGTTTGGTTGGCTGGCGAGTCAACACCGTCAATGTCCGGATCGGGCAGACTCCAAGCAGCACCCTTTGCGTCAAACTTTTACAGACATGAGTTGGTCTAAACCAAAGCGCCCCCCTACGTCAGATGCAGGGCATCGAGGTGTACGCTACTGCGAAGTGTTCACCTCATTGGATCTAAGATTGACAACCAACGTGGCGACTTTTTTAGGGGGCTCGTTATTTGGCGACTTCCGCTGGAGTACCGGCTTTCCACTGTGCCCAGTTGAGGATGATCTTATCCACCAGCGGCGCCCCCACCAAGGTTATGTTCTCCACGGTTTCAGCGAAGCCGCCAGCGGTTTCACCCGGTGCGGGGTCAAGGTGTTGAAGTGTTGTTTCATCCGGATTTCCCTGATCGAAATTTACCGCGCCTCGCAAGCTGATGATCCGGTCGATCCCCTGCTGGCGACCAATTACAAGGGCGATCGCAGCAGCCTCCATTTCGGTAATCAGATAGTCATCTGCGCCATAAAGCTCGGTCATGTACTGAGCCTCGTTTGAGAGCCCGGGACCGTGGAAAAACGTGTCCCCTGTCATGTGCGTTCCGGTTTTCACACTGGGCGCGGCCTGAGCCGCAGCATCGGGATAGCGCTGCCGGTAATCCTGCGCCGCTTCTGAGTCTCGCATTTCGATATCGCCGGACAGAGCGACACCCCAAGCGACCAATGCCGGGTTCATTTCAAACAGTCGATAAGTTTCATAGCCTTTGCGTGGCATGAATACGGGAGCGCCCGGCTTACCTTCTTCCGGTGCCCAGCGATGGCCAAGGTCATAATCCACAAGCCAGGTTCCCCAGACAACGTCACCAATCGTGCCCCTTGAAGGCGGAGTTCCCGCAACGCCTGCAAGCAAATAATAAGCCTCAGAAAAGTCATAGTTTCGATTCAGGAGGATCGCTTGCATGGACGCAGAGGAATTGACTTTCCCCATTCCAAGAACAGACCCGCACACGCCATCGTCGTTGCAATGCACCGGCCGGAAGGCACCTGCGACGTCCTGCGGTTCGGTGCCAGTCCAGTATTTTTCGAACCAATGCTGAAACTCGCCTGCGCGATCGCCAGAATTTTCGCCGATCTCGAACATCGTGCCGATAAAGACCTTGACCTTGAAGGGCTCGGCGGACGCAATCGTTGCGCTCAGAGTTGAGATTGTCAGTGCGGTTAGACCGGACTTGCAGACTTCCAGCATAGCATTTCCTTTTGAGCAGTTTACCACCTTCTCCATGGTGCCGCCAATTGCGGCAAAAACGGCCGGAGCAAGATGAGTATCTCCCTATTTTCAATATCCTGTCGCAGTTGCGGCGCAAAAACCAGCAAAATTCACTAAATAGATAAGTTTGAAATCCATGTGAATGGGCTGATCTGACGGGCCCTCATTGGACGATGCCAGTGACGGCAAAGGTCGCACTGCTGCCGCATGACCTTAGGAAATGCGGCACAATGCACGGATGGCCGCCTCGCCGCACAAGACCGCAGCATTTCGTGAGAGCGTGAACGGCCGCTCTGGGCCGGAAACAGTCAGGACCACGAAGGGTGGAAACCGGACTTTCGCTGCGTGCCGCACCGAAGTTCGGTCTGCGGGACGAAAAGTATGAACAAGTTCCTGTTTGTGTTGGGAAAAAGGGGCCATCAGAAAGCGACAAATCGTACTTTGAGAATGATCGCATTGTACATGCGTGGCTGCGGTCTTCCGGGCGCTAAGACCGCAAGACAATCAGCGCCAAGCTCGGATTCATCCGCGAATTCGAAGTTCTTTTGAGGGCAAGCCGTTTGAGAAGATAGAACTGGAAGACGTCTCGGTTTTCCGCGAGAGCCTAATAGTGAGCGTTGAGAGTGGTCGAGACAACACGCGCAGCATTTCAACATGAGCCCCTGCAGGCTTCCATCTCAACGGTGCAAAGTGGCAAATCTGCGAAGAATTGAAAGCCTGCATCCCGCCGCAATGTCTTTTGCGTACATCCGGATTCAGTTCCCGTAAATTATTGAATTGGCGCAATTTTGCCAGATTTCATTAAGCTAAGCGCTCACCCGCTGATCAGACCTTATCGGACAACGTAAAGCGCGAGTTTCCATCCGGTGACACGGAACATTAGTCACCTTCCGCGGTTGTTTCAATGTTCCGGCAGCGTGCTCCAGGGCACCCATCAGGGAGCCCGGCCGCTGCACTGAAAGGAAAAAACCATGCGTACTGCGAAGTTTGGACTTATATCTGCAATCGCTCTGGCCGCCGCCGCGCCAACTCTGGCGTCCTCGGCCGAAGCCATCGCGGCAGCCGACCTCAACATTCGGAGCGGCCCAGGCCCTCAATTTAATGTGGTCGGCGTCATCCCCGGCGGTAGCCAGGCTGGCGTAGACGGCTGTCTTGCAGAACTGAGCTGGTGCAAGGTTATGTATGAAGGTGTCGAAGGCTGGTCATATTCCGACTACTTGGCAGTTGGCGTTGAAGAGCAAGCTGTCGCTCTGACAACGCGGCCAGCGACAGTCGAAATAAAGACAGTCACCTATGAAAACACCGAAGAGACCCAATCCGACCAGAACGCTGGTGCTGCGGTGGGTGCCACTCTCGGTGCGCTGGCCGCTGTTGCCGTGGGGGGCCCGATCGGCGGAATTATTGCTGGTGGCATTCTTGGGGGTGCCGCTGGCGGTGCCGCTGTGGAGCCAACCACAGAGACCGTTACCTACGTCGAAACCAATCCGGTCGAGACGGTCTATCTTGATGGCGAAGTCGTCGTGGGGGCTGGTGTGCCAACCGTAGTTACGACCTACGAACTGCCGCAACCTGATCTGCGCTACGTTAGCATCAATGGCCAGACCGTCCTTGTGAATGCAGAGACCGGCGTGATCGTGCGGGTGCTTCG
>JAPKCR010000325.1 GCA_026421135.1 Sulfitobacter sp.
CGCTGCTCAAGATTAATCCTTCGCTGTCGGAGCTGCTGGTCGACATCGTCAGTACATCCCCCGGACTGGCTGAGTATCTGTCGCGTAATGCGGCGGTGCTGGATGCCGTGATCGGGGGCGATTTCTTTAGCAAGTGGCCCGGAGAGGAAGCGCTGCGCGGCGCACTGGCTGACACCCTGAAGGCCGAGGGCGATTACGAGGCGCGTCTGGATGCGACGCGTCGCTGGGCCCGTGAATGGCACTTTAGGGTTGGGGTTCATCATCTTCGCGGCCTGACGGATGCACGCACTGCAGGCGCGCAATATGCTGATCTGGCCCGTGCAGTGTTGCAAGCCCTATGGCCTGTGGTGGTGGATGAGTTTGCCAGCAAACACGGAACGCCGCCGGGGCGAGGTGCGATCCTAGTGGGCTTGGGGTCACTGGGTGCGCGGTGCCTGACGGCGGCATCTGATCTGGATATGATCGTGATCTATGATCCCGCAGATGTTGAGTCGTCTGACGGCAAACGGCCCCTTGCGGCGCGGCTGTATTATGCGCGGCTGACCCAAGCGATGATCACCGCCATGACCGCCCCCATGGCCCAAGGCCGGCTATACGAGGTCGATATGCGCTTGCGACCGTCGGGCAATCAAGGGCCGGTCGCCACCAGCCTTGCCAGTTTTGAAAGCTATCAGATGACGCAAGCTTGGGTTTGGGAGCATTTGGCGCTGACCCGTGCGGATGTAATTGCGGGGCCAAAAGAACTGGCTGACGATTTTGACGCCCTACGGACAAGAGTATTGTCCAAACCACGCGACAAGTCGGAAACCCTGCAAGAAGTCGCTGAGATGCGCGCGCGTCTTGCTGCGGCAAAGGCGGCCGATGGAACTTGGGATGCGAAAAACGGGCCGGGGCGCCTGCAGGATATCGAACTGCTGGCTCAGGCCGGCGCGTTGTTGCAGGGTGGATCCGCCAGCCAGATCAGCAGCGGGCTTGATGCTGCAGCAAAGTCCGGAATCATTAGCGGCGCAGATACCCAGATCCTCAAGGAGGCCTATTCAATCTGTTGGGCTTTACAATCCGCGACCCGTTTATTGTCAGCAAAGGTGTTGCGCAGCGACCAATTGGGGCAGGCGGGCAAGGCGTTTCTAACACGCAGCCTGAAGTGCGACAGCCTTGACGCCTTGGAATTGCATCTGGCGGAAACCTATAAGGCGGCAGCTGCTGTTATTCGGACTGCATTGCAAGATTATGACGACGTGTCAAAGGCTGCACCAGAAAAGGAGACACCATGAAAAAGGGAGATGCGTTGGACCCCAAAGGTCTTATTTACGAATCCTATCAGATCGACGGCATCACTAAGGCAGAATGTAGAACCATATTTCTGGACTGGGCGCTTAGCCTGCCTTTGGATGCAGACACAGGCCCGACCATCCGCTTGATGCTAGTGCGGTATGGTGAAGATGCAGCGCAGCACCCCATGACAGAGGTCATGCGCGAGGGGTTGCAGGGCATGGCCGCGCCGCGCAGGCGAGGTGGATGGAAGAGCCGCCCGCGGCACTAGGATTGCAAGAAAAGGTGCAAAATGACCTTTGTATCGCCACAGGGTGATTACAATTGTGCCCCAAACCTGCCCCAATTTACCGTCAAGCATACTCCCAACGATAGTTAACAGCCGATATCCATTGGCGGGAGATAACAATGAAACTTTTGACACTCTTTGCAGCGCTTACCTTGGGCACCTTGGTTTCCGGCTGTGCTACTACGGACACGGCGACACGCAACGCGACCAACTATCCGATCGCGCCAAACCTTGCCCTGACCGAGACTGCCCAAGAGGCGTTGCCAGCGGCATTCCTGTCAAACTTGCAGATTTCAAAAATTCTAGTTTTCGTGCCCCAAAGCCTGAAAGTATCCGAAGCCAACCGGTATTACCCATCCGGTGATATCGTTTGGCGCGGTGACCCTATCGGCAACCGCCACGAGCAGGTCAAAGCAATCTTTGAATCAGCCATCAAGAAAACAGCGCAATCTGTAGAAGGCGAAATTCCAACTCAAGTTGAGATCGAAGTTCTGCGGTTTCACGCTTTGACCGAAAAAGCCCGCTATACCACTGGCGGTGTGCATTCTATCAAATTCCGGATCAGTTTGCGCGATACGCGCACCGGCTTGCTGCTGGCTGAACCCCGCGAAGTGAAAGCCGACCTTGATGGTCTGGGTGGTCAACTTGCCCTCGAAGCCGACCGGAGAGGCCAGACCCAAAAAGTACGCATCACCGACCACCTAGCCGAGGTCGTTCGCCAAGAGATAGCCCGCCCCGGCGGACACGAAAATGCAAAACTGGGCATGTTTCAGGCTTTGAACAAACTCTGAGCTTTCCCAATCCATCAGAACCGACTAGAGGGGGCGTTATGACAACGCCCCCTTTTGCATCCGCCCCGACCTCCGACCATGACTTGCCAGTAGTTCGACTGCTGCCCAAGGCCAATGCCCGTGCCATTCGTCACGGGTTTCCATGGGTTTACGCCAATGAAATGGTCATCGACCGCCGGACCAAGGGCCTTGCGCCCGGCAGCCTGGCCATTCTCGAGGACGCCGCCCGTCAGGTAATGGGTGTTGTCGCTGTGAACCCGTTGTCAAAAATCTTTTGCCGGATGTTGGATCAGAACTCCGAAGCTGTGATTGATGTGGATTGGTTCGCCGCCCACATTGCCCGCGCGCTGCAATTGCGCGAACAGCTGTATGACGCCCCGTTCTACCGTTTGGTCCACGCAGAGGCCGACGGCCTGCCAGGTGTTGTGATCGACCGCTTTGGTGATACGGCGGTGATCCAGCCTAACGCAGCATGGGCTGATGTTCACATCGACGCGCTTGTCGCGGCGCTGGTGGCGCAAACCGGCATCAAAAATGTGTTGAAAAACGCTGCGGGCCGCACACGGACACTTGAGGGGCTGGACGACGTCAGCACCGTTTTGCTAGGCGAAGCACCGGCCAGCGCGATCCCCGTACCGATGAACGGCGCGATTTATATGGCCGATCTGACTGGCGGTCAAAAGACCGGCATCTTTTATGATCAACGGCCCAACCATGCGTTTGCGGCCAACCTATCCAAGGGCAAACGTGTGCTGGACGTATTCGCCCACGTCGGCGGCTTTGGCCTAGCCGCGTTGGCAAATGGTGCCAGCTCTGTTCTTGCTGTTGACGGGTCCGCGCCAGCGCTGGAACTGGCGCAAAAAGGTGCCGAGGCAATGGATGTGGCCGACCGGTTTGCCACACGCCAAGGCGATGCCTTTGACATTCTGACCGCGTTGCGCGCTGAAGGTGCCGAATTTGACGTGGTGATCTGTGATCCGCCGGCTTTTGCACCGGGAAAACCGGCGCTTGACGCCGGATTGCGGGCTTATGAGCGCCTTGCGCGTCTTGCGGCACCATTGGTCGCTGAAAACGGGATTTTGGGGCTATGCTCGTGTTCCCACGCAGCAGACCTGACGCAATTCCGCACCTCATCGATCCGCGGAATTGGTCGGGCAGGTCGGCGTGCTGCGATGTTGCACACCGGATTTGCCGGACCAGACCACCCGCAACTCCCACAATTGGCCGAAACAGGTTACCTCAAGTCATTGTTCTTCAGACTTTAAATGACGATGCGGGTCCTGATTGACGCCTGCGTTCTGTACCCAACTGTAATGCGGGAAATTGTGCTGGGGGCCGCACGCGCAGGCGCGTTCACGCCACTTTGGTCCGCCCGTATTCTTGAGGAATGGGCCCGTGCCGCCGTCAAGATCGGACCGACCGGAGAGGCACAAGCCCGTGCCGAGATCGCGCTATTGCGGGCTGCGTGGCCAAAGGCAGAGGTCACTCCGACGCCAGGCTTGGAACGTCGCCTGTACCTGCCCGACGAGAATGACATTCACGTGCTGGCATCCGCAATTTCTGGCAATGCCGATATGATCATGACCTTGAACGCCAAGGATTTTCCCCGCGGAACTTTGTCCGAAGAAGGCATATTCCGGGTCGATCCGGACAGCT
>JAPKCR010000326.1 GCA_026421135.1 Sulfitobacter sp.
TCAAAAACTCTGGCGAAGGCAAAGGCACGCCGTAAATACCCCGAGTAAGGCATTGAGCGCGTGGTAAATCCGCGCCTAATTTCCAAGGACGTTCAGTAGGCCAGAAATGCAAAAAGCCGCGCAAACTGCGCGGCCTTGAGAACGTGTAATCAGTTCAGATCTTACTTGATCTTGCCTTCTTTGTACTCAACGTGCTTACGCGCAACTGGGTCATACTTACGTGCGACCATCTTTTCAGTCATTGTGCGTGCGTTCTTTTTGGTCACATAGAAGTGGCCTGTGCCCGCGGACGAGTTCAAACGGATTTTGATCGTGGTTGGCTTCGCCATGTGTCTTCTCCTAGTGCGCGGGTCCCTCGACTACAATCGTGTGGGAATACGCGTGAATTCTTGATTTATGGCTTCTACCCCGTACACCCTCCGAGTCAACCGCAAAAACGGGTTGATCAGTGGTCAGTTGGTTAAAAACCTATGATGCGTGATTAAAGTTCGATGCGGATGTCGTGAATCCACAATTTCGCAGGTCGTGACAACATAAAGACCACCACATCGGCCAGATCATCTGGCTCGGTAAAGATGTGATTTGGAACCTCTTCGCCCGCTTTGGCGAACATTTCTGTGTTTGTGCCACTTTGGTAAAGGCCAGCAACACGCACGCCGTTTGCACCCTCTTCCTCTTTCAACACTTCGGTAAAGCCGCGTGCGCCATATTTCGTGGCCGTATAAACCGATTGGCCACCTTGGGCGACAACGCCTGATTTGGAAATCACATTGAGAATCGCACCCTCGTCTGCCGCGCGGATCGTGGGAAGCGCCGCCTGTGTCATTTGCATAAGCCCCGTTAGATTCGTTTGCACGGTCGCTTCCAGCATTTCAGGGCTGATCGTATCGAGTGGCCCAGCCTTATGCCAGATGCCAGCATTGTTGATCAGAATGTCGATGCCGCCAAAATCAGCTTTGATTTTCACAATCGCCGCATTGATTTGCGCTACGTCTTGCAGATCACACACAATGCCTGCGGCCTTCGGTGCACCAGCCGCTAGGGCCTCTTGCTCCACTTTGGCCAAGCGTTCTGCATTGCGGCCAAGCAGCGCCACCTGCACGCCTTCAGCGGCCAGCTTAAGGCAAATATGACGTCCAATGCCATCACTGCCGCCTGTTACGACGACGATTTTGTTTTTGAGGTCCATTGCGCTGCTCCAAACGTGAATAAAATTTAGCGAAGGTGTTTCATTCCCTGACCTGCACTGCAAGTCGGGACAAAAGGTAAATATGCGCGGAGGGCCTGTAAGCCGGATTCTGTCTAGATGCGTTGCCGCACCCGAGATAGTCATTCATCTTAGCCCGCAGTTGCCTACGCGCCTCTAGCTGCCAACCCGGACCTGCTGGGGCAAAAGCAGCCCCGCCACTCACCCGAAGGCAAAGCGGCACGCGGTCCCTATTTGGCATTGCTCCTGGTGGGGCTTGCCATGCCGGTCCGGTTGCCCGTCCCGCGGTGGGCTCTTACCCCACCGTTTCACCCTTACCTGCGTGTGATATCGGTTGCCCGATCCGCACACAGGCGGTCTATTTTCTGTGGCGCTTTCCCTAGGGTTACCCCCGCCGGGCGTTACCCGGCACCATTACTTTGTGGAGTCCGGACTTTCCTCGAAGTTGTTGCCAACCCCGCGACCATCCAGCCCTCCGCGCACGGGCCTTTTGCGTGTTGTTGTGGCTCGGGTCAATGGGCGGGTTTGTGTTCGATGTAAGTTCAGGCGCCTCTGACAGGGATATTTTCAGCCAAGAGAAGCCTAGTTTAAGCTTTTAGGACAACGTGGTCGTTTTGTGAAAGCGGGCCAGTGGATGATTGGTTCCAGCGCAAGCGAACGGCTTGAAGCAGGTCATCGGGCGCGACCGATGTGTCGTAACCTGCGCTTCCTGCCAATGTCGTGAAATCATCATCCGTGCAGCCTTTGGGCGGTGATTTTGCCACTAAATTCTGTCTGGCGAGCCGTGTCCAATCAAAGCGCGGACCTGGATCAACTTTTCGCCCTGGCGCAAAATCGGAATGACCAATCACCCCTTCAGGTGGGATATTCCAGCGGTCCATGATCTGTTCCAGCAAGGTTTCTAAGCTGTGCATCAGCGGTTCCGAAAAAGGATGGCTGCTGTCGTTGTCCAGCTCGATCCCGATAGAGCGCGAATTAATGTCGTCTTGTCCGTGCCAGCGCCCAACGCCTGCATGCCATGCCCGCATATTTTCAGGAACCAATTGCGTGATTTCACCGGTGTTGGCGATCACGTAATGGGCCGAGACCTGGGCGACCAGATCGCACAGGCGTTCAATCGCCGCCTCTGCCGATGTCATAGCAGTATAGTGTATTACAATCAGTGTGGGTCGCAGGCCATCACGTCGCGGCCCACAATTTGGAGAAGGGATTTGCCGGATCACCCGCGATATTTGGACGGGTTCCATCCGCAGGCATACCCATCACCATCAGGATCAAGCGCTAGGCGATCTTTGCTTGGGCCACCGCGACCAAGGAAATCGATCTGCGCCTCATCTGCTGTGCTATAAACTGCGCAATTGCGGCTGGTTTTAGCAGCAGACGAGAACCCAAGGCGGCGGTGGATCTGGGTGCCACGCTGGTGCTTGGTTTCAAGCGCATAGGCCACCACGTTAGGTTGATTCGTGCCGCTACGGCTTGGCAATGCGGTGGGTTGAACGACGGCATACCGCGCGCGGTTGGCTGCGATACGCGCCTTATCGCTTTCGATCGATTGACGCCCTGACACGGCCCCAAAATCATTCTCGTCCGAGATGCCTGCGTTGTTCACAGCCAATGGTGCAGGGTTAGAGGGGCTGGCGTTCACAACATTACGTCCACCGACAACAGAGGTCCGTGGACCCGTGCTGATCGCCCCATTACCTGGCACTGGCGTGGTCGCAGAAGCCGTTGGTAGGATTTGCGGCGCAGGTGTCGCTAAAGCCACTTGCGCAGGCGTCGGTCTAGGTTGGGCGGCAGGTTGGGCAATGGGCAGCGGCGTTTGCGCTTGAGTTGCTTGGTTTTGCGCATTGCTAGACGGCAAAATTTGGGACTGAACAGTCAAGGGCGCGTCCAACTTGGCACGCGCAGCAGCGGATGTATCAAACCCAACGCCGCGTCCCGGAGCCCCTGCACCGCTTTCAGGAAGTGCGGGCTGGCAAGCCGCTAAAGCCCCCAACGCTGAAGCCATCACTATCAGTCGGATCGTCATCATATTATCTGCCCCTGCTTGGCTTGTGCGGTTCGCTTATATGCACTGCTCTTTTGGCAGATTTACCACCATTTGGTCGGTTTGGCTACAAAGCCCACGGCCTTTTCCAAAGCATAAGCGGAAGACAGCAAATCGCCTTCTTCCCATGGACGCCCGATAAGTTGCAGACCCATCGGCAAACCTTTGGAATCTAGCCCTGCTGGGACAGATATCCCGGGCAAGCCCGCCATGTTAACAGTCACTGTAAACACGTCGTTTAGGTACATTTGTATTGGATCAACATCGGTCATTTCACCCAAGCCAAAGGCTGATGTGGGGGTAGCAGGTGTCAGAATTGCATCGACCCCAGCCGCGAACACGTCCTCGAAATCTTTCTTGATCAAGGTCCGGACCCGACGCGCACGGTTGTAATAGGCGTCGTAGAATCCAGCGGACAGGACATATGTCCCGATCATCACACGGCGCTGCACCTCTGGACCGAAGCCTTCGGCACGGGTTTTCTCGTACATCTCTGTGATGCCGTCGCCTTCATCCAGTTTGGCGCGGTGGCCGTAGCGCACGCCATCATAGCGGGCGAGGTTTGATGACGCCTCGGCTGGCGCAATCACATAGTACGCCGGCAATGCATATTTGGTGTGTGGCAAGGAGATATCGACGATCTCGGCCCCTGCATCGCGCAGCATATCGGCCCCATTGGCCCACAGCTTTTCAATCTCTTCGGGCATGCCATCCATGCGGTATTCTTTGGGCAGGCCAA
>JAPKCR010000005.1 GCA_026421135.1 Sulfitobacter sp.
GGATCACCGGGGCCACCGCCGACAAAAGCGATGTGACCGGGACGGGCAGCGCGGGTCAGGTGATCAGCCAGCAAGTCATCAAGGGCGTTGCCAACGGCCACTTCGCCATCGACGACCGCACGGGGGCCTGCGTTGAAATAATAGTCGCGCCAGAAATCGCGGCGGGGGCGGCCAAAGGGCAGGGCGTCTGCCATCTTGCGAAAGCCTTTGCCGATGCGCGCCAACGTTCCAAGGGTCGCGGGCAGGCGTTCCTCAAGATCGGCCTTAATAGCGCGGGCCAAGACGGGCGCAGCCCCTTCGGTGCCGATGGCGATGGTGACGGGGTCACGGTCGACAATGGCAGGCGTGATAAAGGCACTGTCGTGCAGGTTATCGACGATGTTGACCAATGCGCCTTCGGCCCGTGCAATGGCAGCGGTGCGGGCGTCTTCGATGGCGTCTTCGTCAGCGGCATAGAACAGTTTCGCGGACAGAACATCGCCAAGCCGGAGCGCGCGGGCGTGCAGCGTGATGTGGCCTGCCTTGTCCCATTGCACCAGTTCTGGCGCGGGATCTGTGGCATAGACGCATATCTCGGCTTCGGATTTCATGAGCAGGCGCAATTTGGCCATCGCAGCCTCTCCGCCGCCTGCCAATACGATACGTTGCCCTTTGGTCGATAGGAAGATTGGGAAGTGATCCATGATGCTGTCCTTGCGCTTTCCTTGCGGTATATATAGGAAATTATTCCTATAGAGCGCTAGATGTCTGGACATATAAGAACATACGTTCTAATTCACCGCCAAGTTGGAACAGAAGACCACAAACCAAAGGATACGCAGAATGGACGTTCGTATAGACGATGTAGACCGGAAAATCTTGGCGCAGCTACAACGGGATGCAAGCCAGTCTTTGGACGATATTGCCCGTGAAGTAGGGTCTTCCAAGACGCCCGTCTGGAACCGGATTCGCAAATTGCGCGAAGCTGGCGTGATCGGTCAGCATACGGTTGTGCTGGATGCCGAGGCCTTGGGGTTCGAGGCGTGTTTCTTTGTCCTGATCCGCACGTCAGAACACGAGGCCGACTGGCAGGCCAAATTCCTCAAGGCGCTGCAAGATCGCCCCGAAGTGCAAGAGGCGCACCGTTTGGCGGGCGATATCGACTATATCCTCAAGGTGCTGGTCAAGAACGCGCGAGCCTACGATGCGTTCTATCAGGCGCTGATTTCTGAGGTGCGTGTACATAACGTCACGGCCCTGCTGTCGATGGAGCAGATCAAATCGACGACCATGCTGCCGCTATAATCCGAGCCTAGATTTCCACCATCAGACGTTCAAGTTTGTGGAAATGATAGCTGTTAGCATAGCGTGGTGGTTCGATCAGGCGCAGCCGGGGCGCGTGGTTAAACAGCGCGCGCAGCCCGATCTGCATTTCAAGCCGCGCGAGTGGAGCACCGACGCAAAAATGCAGACCCCCGCCAAATGCCGCGTGGGGTTTCACGGGGCGTGCGGGGTCAAAGCAGTCGGGGTCGGGATACACGGCAGTGTCACGACCCGCAGCGCCCAGCACGAGTGCGATTTTCTTGCCCTTTTCCAGAGTGATACCGTTCAGGTCTATATCCTCATAGGCAAAGCGTTCGAAGACATGCAGGGGGGGATCATAGCGCAGGATCTCTTCGGTAGTGGCAGCAACTGTATCTGATTGAAACGCGGTCAACGGCGTGTTGTGGGTCAGCGCGCAGGCCACCCCGTTGCCAAGCGCATGCACTGTTGCCTCGTGCCCCGCATTCAGCAGCAGGATACAAGTGCCGATCAGCGCGTCCGTGCTCAGGCGCTCGCCATCTTCCTCGGCGGCAATCAGTTGCGTGATCAGATCATCCCGCGGGTCCGACCGGCGCTGATCAACATAACCGCGCAGAAATGCGGCGAAATCCGCAGCCGCCTGATTTGCAGCGTCCTCGATCGCGCGGGTACGCCCCGTTTGATAGATCGCGACCATCGCGTTTGACCAGCGCAGCAAGTCGGGCCACATGTTCTCGGGCACGCCCAGTAGCCGTGCGATGATGTGCACGGGCAGTTGGGTACAAAAGGCGGGGATCAAATCGAAAGGCCCTTGGGGCAGGGCGGCCAACAGCTCGGTGGTGACGCCCTCGATTTCGGGGGCAAGGGCTGCGATCCGGCGCGAAGTGAAGGCCCGCAGAACCAGACCGCGCAGGCGGGTGTGGGTGGGTGGTTCCAACTCTAACATCGAATGTTGATCGACAGCGTGAAAATCAGCCAGATGCGCAGGGACAGGCTGGCGCTGATCGGCGGGAATTTCACGACCCAACCGTCTGTCGCGCAGCAACGCCTGAACCGTTTCGGCATCAAAGGCGGCCAACATCCCATAGTCCTGCCAATACATCACCGGCCCATCCGCACGGGCTCGCGCATAGGTGTCATAGGGATTTTGCACGAAATCAGGGTCTTGAGGGGACTGGTGAAGCGTTTTCATGAGGCGCAGGAATACCGCGCCCTCTGGTCTTTGCAAGCGGGTCTGTGCCAAATTACGAAAATGAACACCGGATTGGGTCGCCGTATCGCGACATGGCTGATATTTTTAATGGTAGTTGCAGCCCTGTCCGCCGGGGTTTGGCGCTATGCCTATTTGCAGGGTCTTGAACAGCTTAGCGCGCGGGGCCGGGCGGATCTGTCCTTGGCCAGTGACCGTTTGGTGGGCCAATTGCAACGCTATCGCGATTTGGCGGTGTTCTTGGCCGATCACCCGCAGGTCACTGATGTGTTGCGCAACAAGGCCCCCGGACCCGGGCGAGATTTCCTGCAAGATGTGGCGGACAAATCGGCGGCTTTGGATGTGCGTGTCGTCGATTTGGCTGGCCGCGTTCTGGCATCACCAAAAAGCGCGCCGGGCGCGGTATTGATCGATCTGCCTTTTGTGCGTCGGGCCCTTCGCGGTGCGCTTGGCTGGGGTCACGGGCCAAGTCTGCCACTGACCGACCGCGCCTATTTTCACGCAGCACCAGTGTTTGATGAGGACGGTCTGGTTACCGGTGCGGTGGTGGTGTCGACCGATCTGAACGGCATCGACTATGACTGGCGCGGCAGCAATCCAGCGGCGTTTTTTACCGATAATGACGGCGTGGTGCAAATCGCCAACCGCTCGGAAATGCTGTTTTTGCAACGACCCGATGGCAAGCCGGGCCTGATCCGCGCCGACGGGGCCGCGTTGGATTTCGAGGCGGGGTATATCAAGGGCCATGAAATCTGGAAAATGGGGTGGGGCCCGTATTTGCCGGACGAGGCGCTGCACCTGACAAAACCATTGCCCGTTGTGGGGTTCATTGGCGAAGTGTTGCTAGATGTCGCTCCGGCCCGCCGTTTGGCCGTGTCGCAGGCGGCGGCGGTGGCGGCGCTGTCATTGGCATTCGGAGCGTTGTTATTTTTGGCAACCGAACGGCGGCGGGCATTGGCGCATGCCAACACTCGGTTGGAACGTCAGGTCGTCAAACGCACGGCAGCCCTAAACGCCAGCAACGCCGAACTGCGCCGCGAAGCGACGGAACGCGAAGAGGCGCAAGCCGCCTTGCGCCGTGCACAGGCTGATCTGGTGCAGGCTGGCAAGCTATCCGCCTTGGGTCAGATGTCGGCTGGTATCAGTCATGAACTAAATCAACCACTCATGGCCATCCGGTCATTCGCGGAAAACGCAGGCGAGTTCATGGCCCGCGACAAGCCCGAGCGCGTGGCCGAGAATCTGTCGCGCATTTCCCAGATGGCTGACCGCATGGCGCGCATCATTCAAAACTTGCGGGCCTTCGCCCGGCAGGAAAGCGTGCCCCAAACCCAGGTGGATGTGACGCGGGTGATTGCCAGCGCGATTGAACTGACCGAGAACTATCTGGCCAAAGCCGAGGTAACGCTTGATTATACAGCGCCTGCAAACCCCGTCTGGGTTCGTGGCGGAGAGGTGCGCCTGAGCCAGGTGTTCGTGAACCTGATCACCAATGCGGCTGACGCCATGGCAGACGCGGAAACCCGCATGCTGACGATCTATATTGATCTAACCGACGGCGTATCGGTGCAATTTACGGACACCGGACCGGGGATTGAAATGCCCGACAAGATGTTTGACCCGTTTTATACCACGAAATCCGTCGGCGGCAGCAGCGGCATGGGGTTAGGCCTGTCGATCAGCTATGGGATCGTCCAAAGCTTTGGCGGGCAAATCCGTGGCACAAACCTTGACGAAGGCGGGGCAATGTTTTCTGTCCAACTTGAACGCGCAGAGATGACGGGGGTCGCCGCATGAACAGAACTGTTTTGCTGGTTGATGATGATGCCCATGTTCGCGAGGCTTTGGCCCAAACACTGGAACTGGCGGATGTTGACGTGATTGCGGCAGGGTCATTTGTGGCCTCGAAAGACCGCATTACCGCCGCTTTCGAGGGCATCATACTGTCAGACATGCGGATGCCCGGGCGCGACGGGTTTCATCTGTTGAATTATGCCCACGATCAAGACCCAGACCTCCCGGTTATTTTGCTCACGGGCGAGGGGGACATTCCCATGGCCGTGCGCGCAATGGAGGCAGGTGCCTTTGATTTTCTCGAAAAACCCTGCGCGCCCGCAGCGCTATTGGCGGTGATTGAGCGGGCGTTGAAAACCCGTACACTCGTGTTGGAAAACCGACGGTTGTTGCAGATGGTGGAAAGCGGCGATCCGGCCGCGCGCCTGATTTTTGGCAGCTCTGCCCTGTCTGAAACCCTTCGGTCCAAGGTGCGGCGCGCGGCAATCACTGACGCCGAGGTGCTGGTCACTGGCCCCTATGGGTCGGGTATTTCCAAGGTGGCCGAGGTGATCCACCTGTCGTCGCCTCGCTCGAAAGCACCGTTTGTGAAACGCGCCTCGGGTGGATTGGCCCCCGCCGAACTGACCGACGCTCTTGCCATGGCAGCAGGGGGCAGCCTGTTTCTGGACGAGGTCACACAACTGCCCGCGCAAACGCAATTGACCCTGATTGAAGCGTTGGAAAGCGCGACCGAGGTTCGTTTAATCGCTGGTAGCACCCATGATCTGTCTGCCTTGGTGGGCGAGGGGCGTTTTCACGCCGATCTGTATTACCGGCTGGAGGTGATGCCCGTGCGCATTCCGTCGCTGGCCGAACGTCCCGAAGATATTCCAATCCTGTTTCGCCGCTATGTCGATCAGGCGGCTGAACAATCCGGCCTTCCCGTTCCGCCGATCCCGCCTCAGGTTGTCGCTGGTCTGATGGCGCGTGATTGGCCGGGAAATGCGCGCGCCTTGATGTCTGCGGCGATGCGGTTCGTCATGGGCGTAGCCGATGATACAGTGCCGGATGCAGAACTGGGTCTGGCCGAACAGATGGCCCAGGTTGAACAGTCGTTGCTGCGTGCCGCGCTTAAGCGGGCAGGTGGGCAGGCAAGCGCTGCCGCCTTGGCGTTGAAGTTGCCGCGCAAGACATTCTACGACAAGCTGACCCGCTATGGGATTCGCCCCGAGGATTACCGCAACTGAGGGTGTGCGATTTTCCGCACAGGTTGCCCCACGCGCGTGCGGCTTTTCGCACACCGCATCCCAGGACGGGTCGGTCAGCATCAGCGGATTTCCGCTAAGGCAAAGAAAAGACACTGTTTTCCGAGGCATAGGTGCCGCAGCCATCACAGGCTTGTGAGATCTGATTAATAACGCTCTACTCCCGCCATCGCAGTCGGAGGCCCGACTGCCGAGACCTTAAAATCAGTTCTCTGGGAGGAGACACCACATGAAATTTTTGACAACAGCCGCAGTCGCGCTGACCCTTTCCGTGAGCGCAGGTGCCGTATCGGCCGCATGTGATGACGGTGAAATCCTGATCAAGTTCAGCCACGTAACAAACACCGACAAGCACCCCAAAGGCATCGCCGCGACACTGCTTGCCGAGCGCGTGAACGAAGAGATGAACGGCAAAGCCTGCATGGAAGTGTTCCCGAACTCGACATTGTACAACGATGATCAGGTTCTTGAGGCAATGCTGCAAGGCGACGTTCAATTGGCGGCCCCGTCGCTGTCCAAATTCGAGCAGTTCACCAAGCAATTCCGCATCTTTGACCTTCCCTTCATGTTCAAGAACATCAACGCCGTAGACGAATTCCAGAACTCCGAAACGGGTCAGGCGATGAAGGCATCGATGGAACGTCGCGGTCTGTCCGGCCTGCAGTTCTGGCACAATGGCATGAAACAGATGTCTGCCAACAAGCCATTGAACGTACCATCCGACGCTAACGGTCTGAAATTCCGCGTTCAGGCGTCTGATGTGATCAAGGCACAGATGGAGGCGATCGGCGTTTCCCCACAGCCTATGGCATTCTCCGAAGTGTACGGCGCGCTGCAAACCGGCGTTGTGGACGGTCAGGAAAACACATGGTCCAACATCTATGGCCAGAAGTTTTTCGAAGTACAGGACGGTATCACCGAAACCAACCACGGTGTTCTGGACTATATGGTCGTGACATCCACTGACTGGTGGAACAGCCTGCCAGACGATGTACGCACTCAGTTGGCTACAATTCTGGAAGAAGTCACAACCACACGCAACGCAGCCGTTGGTGAAGTTGATGCCGAAGCACGCCAGGCGATTCTGGATGCCGGATCCAAGATCATCGAACTGGACGCAGATGCGCGTCAAGTTTGGGTTGATGCAATGATGCCAGTATGGACCGAATTCACAGCAGATGTGGGTCAGGAAAACATCGACGCAGCACAGGCAATTAACGCCAAGCACTAAGACGTCTCGATCAGTGTCCCGCCCGCAATGGGCGGGACACTTTTTTCATCTGGCAGCCGGGACACCCTGTGCATTAGCCAGCTTTCTGCATTTCAGCGGAGTTTCTCATGTCATCTCGATATCAACCCACATCGGCCTTGGGCCGGATCGTGAACGAGTTTGAGGAAACGGCGATTGCCGTGATCTTGGGCCTGATGACGATCATCACCTTTATCAACGTTGTCTTGCGCTATGGCTTTAACACAGGCCTGATCTGGGGCCTTGAGGCCGTGACCTTTTTGTTCGCGTGGCTAGTTCTTTTCGGGATGAGCTATGCCGTCAAGATCACCGCGCATCTGGGTGTTGATGCTGTCATCAACTTGTTTTCATCCCCTGTGCGCCGTGTGTTGGCATTGATCGCATCGGCGATTTGCATTTTCTACGCGATGCTTTTGCTCAAGGGCGCGTGGGATTATTGGGCACCCTTTGCGGGGCTTGATGCCACGTCGGGCCGCTGGTTCCCCACCGGTTTTGAAAACAGCCGCGATCAGGCTTGGTATTCGACAGTCGATATGCCGATGCCGGAGTGGCTGCGTTTTATCGAAGCGTCGATGAACCAGGGTGAAGCGTATGAAAAGCTGCCGCGCTTTATCCCTTATGTGATGCTGCCCATCGGCATGGCGTTGTTATTGTTCCGTTTTATTCAGGCGGGCGTGCGAATTTTCACCGGTGTCTCAACCAGTCTGATCGTCAGTCACGAGGCCGAAGATGATATTGAAGCCGTCAAACACATGAACGTGGGAGAATAAGCGGATGGAAGTCCTAGTTCTATTTATAATGATTATCGGCTTGATGCTGTTGGGCTTGCCCATCGCTGTCAGCCTTGGCTTTTCATCTATCGTATTCCTGCTGGTTCTGTCAGATTCGTCGCTTGCGTCAATTGCGCAGACGTTCTTTCAGGCGATGGCGGGGCACTATACCCTGCTGGCAATCCCGTTCTTTGTTCTGGCATCTTCATTCATGTCGACGGGCGGAGTGGCGAAACGGATCATCCGTTTCTCAATCGCATTGGTCGGGCATTTTCCGGGCGGTCTGGCGATTGCGGGGGTCTTTGCCTGTATGATGTTTGCGGCCCTGTCGGGGTCCTCGCCGGCCACTGTGGTTGCGATCGGCTCGATCGTGATCGCCGGTATGCGCGAAACGGGCTATACCAAAGAATTCGCGGCAGGGGTGATCGCCAACGCGGGCACCCTTGGCATTTTGATCCCGCCGTCCATCGTGATGGTTGTGTATGCATCGGCCACAGATGTGTCCGTGGGTCGGATGTTTCTAGCGGGTGTGATCCCCGGCCTGATGGCGGGTTTCATGCTAATGCTGACGATCTATATCATGGCTCGTGTCAAAAAGCTGCCGCAGGGCGAATGGCGCGGTTGGGGCGAGGTCTTTGCCTCGGGTCGCGAAGCGGGCTGGGGCTTAATGCTGATCGTGATCATTCTGGGCGGCATCTATGGCGGTATCTTTACACCGACCGAAGCCGCCGCTGTGGCCGCTGTCTATGCGTTCTTTATTGCCTGTTTTGTCTACCGCGACATGGGGCCTTTGCACACCAAAGGCGAGGGTAACAATCTGTCACTGCTGCGCAAGCCATTGGCGCTGGTCACTGTGTTCTTTCACCGTGACGTTCGCGACACGCTGTTCGAGGCAGGCAAGTTGACCGTTACGCTGATGTTTATCATCGCCAACGCTCTGATCCTCAAGCACGTTTTGACAGACGAACAAATCCCTCAGCAGATTTCGGCAGTGATGTTGAACGCGGGCTTTGGACCGATCATGTTCCTGATCATCGTCAACGTGATCTTGCTGATCGGTGGCCAGTTCATGGAGCCGTCGGGCCTGTTGATCATTGTCGCACCCTTGGTGTTTCCTATCGCGATGGAGCTGGGCATCGACCCGATCCATCTGGGCATCATCATGGTTGTTAACATGGAAATTGGGATGATCACGCCACCCGTTGGTCTGAACCTGTTCGTGACCTCGGGCGTGGCGAACATGCCGATGATGAATGTGGTCAAAGCGGCCTTGCCGTTCACTGCCGTCCTGTTCGTGTTCCTCATTATGATCACCTACATCCCGATCATCTCGACTTGGTTGCCGACGCTGATGATGGGGCCGGAAATTCTGGTCCGGTAATAAGAGCCTCAGATGTGAGACAGAAAAGGGCGGCATGTCAGATCGACGTGCCGCCCTTTTGCGTTTGTTGCGTAGTGAGTTTAATTTGCAAAATGAAGATCAGGCCCGTGACAGCGCCTTGATGATGGGGGCAAAGTCAGCAGCCTTGAGGCTGGCACCGCCCACAAGGGCACCATCGACATTTTCAGCGGTAAAAATCTCGGCGGCATTTTCGGATTTAACGGATCCGCCATAAAGCAGCCGGATCGTGTCGCCCGTTTCTTGTCCAAAGCGGTCGTTCAGGCGGGCGCGGATGAAATCATGGACCTCAACAATTTGATCCAAGGTCGGGGTTTTGCCTGTCCCGATTGCCCAGATGGGCTCATAGGCGATGACGGAATTTTGGCCGCTAGCGTTTTCCGGCACTGATCCTGCTAATTGAGCTGCGATGACATCCAGCGTTTTGTCTTCCTCGCGATCTGCGCCGCTTTCGCCGATGCAAATGATCGCCGTCAAACCCGCGCCCCACGCAGCGCGCGTTTTTGCGGCGATGTCAGCGTTTGTCTCGTCGTGGGCATCGCGGCGTTCAGAATGGCCCAGGATCACATAGGTCGCGCCGGTGTCCGCAACCATCGGGGCCGAAATATCGCCCGTGTAGGCACCTGAAGCTTCGATATGGCAATCTTGCGCACCGATTGCGATTGCGGTGCCGCGCAACTTCTCACAGGCGAGATAGAGCAAGGGGGCAGGCGGACAAATCAGGGTTTCGGCGTCGCCAGGTTTCACATGCTTTGCCAGTTCAACCAGTTCGGACAACGCGCCAGCCGTGCCATTCATCTTCCAGTTTCCGGCGGCAAGTTTACGGCGCATAGCGATATCCCTTTTGTTCTTTTACAATGGGATAGCACTGAGGCCTGAACGGAGCAACGACTAGGGTGGTGATGACCGCGCTAACATAACCCAAGGCGGGCGCGGTTTAGCCGAATTTGATCGATTCACCGCAGCCGCAGGCCTCGGTCACATTCGGGTTGCGGAACTTGAAGCCGGATTCCAGCAGCGAAGTTTCATAATCGATCTCGGTCCCGAACAGGAACATCTGCGCCATCGGAGCGATCAACACCCGCGCGCCGTCTTGCTCGACGACTTCGTCATTGGCGTCGGGCTCGTTGACGTATTCCATGGTGTATTCCATGCCCGCACAGCCGCCTTTTTTGATGCCAATGCGCAACCCCGCATGGCCTGCCGACGTCATCAGTTTACTGATCTGCGTGGCGGCTTTGGGGGTTATTGTGACTGCTTGCTTACCTGGGATCGCGAACATCATTGATACTCCTGTTAAGGCAAAGATAGGGGGTTCGGGGCGCATTCTCAAGCGGTAGCGAAGAAATTGACCAAAGCCGTGCTGCATTTCGATGCGGGGTGGTTGATGTGGCCCGACGGGGCGCGCTGCAATTGCGTCTGTCAGGTCGCGCACTTTGAAATGTAAACATCCGGGAGCAGTGCCGCCGCCGGATGTTAACTTTATGTGATGATATGGTCAGGGTCCTGCAAAGGAGGCCTTACATGAACCCGAGTTCAAGACGGGCCTCATCCGACATCATGTCCATGCCCCAAGGCGGTTCCCATACCAGTTCGACATCGACGGTTTTTACACCGGGCAGGGGTTCGACGGCATCCGCGACCCAACCGGGCATCTCACCAGCAACCGGGCAACCGGGAGCGGTCAGCGACATTTTGATGTGCACTTCGCTTTCTGGATTGATATCAATGGTATAGATAAGGCCAAGCTCGTAAATATTGACCGGAATTTCTGGGTCATAGACTGAGCGGCAGGCCTCAACGATCTGCTCGTACAGCGGATGATCGGTGGTAGACGGTGCAATTAGCGGTGTACCCTCTAGGGGTTGGGTGCTCTCGGTCATCGGGTGCCTCACTTCTATTTCTGACCCTTTATATAGGGATTGGTGCGCCCAGCGTCCAGAGGGGCATATTCGCAATCAGCCTTTGCGTTTGCGCACGGGCTGCGGCTTTACCCGCGCCTCGACCATATCATAGAGCATGCCTACGATATCTTTGCCGGTTGCCTTCTCGATCCCCTCAAAGCCGGGGGACGAATTCACCTCAAGCACCTTCGGCCCAGTCTCGGACCGCAGCAGGTCAACGCCAGCTTTGCCCAAACCGAAGGCCCGTGCCGCGCGCAGGGCCGTATCGCGTTCCTGCTTGGTGATCCGGACCACTTTGGCCGATCCGCCACGGTGCAGGTTCGATCTGAAATCGCCTTCCGCACCTGTGCGTTTCATCGCAGCGACGACCTTGCCGTCGATCACAAGACAGCGGATGTCTTCGCCGGCGGCTTCCTTAACGAAATCCTGCACCAGAAAGTTCGCCTTGAGGCCGCGGAACGCGTCAATCACTGACTCTGCGGCCTTTTTGGTTTCGGCCAGAACCACACCCTTGCCTTGGGTCGATTCCAGCAGTTTCACGATCAGCGGCGCGGTGCCCACAAGCGCCATCAAGTTCGACGTGTCCTTGGGCGATGCCGCAAATGCAGTCGTTGGCATACCGATTTTCTTGGACGCCAACACCTGATGTGCGTGCAGCTTGTCACGGCTGGCCAGAATGCCGGCTGATCCGTTCACGCAATACGTGCCGATGGTTTCGAACTGGCGGATCACAGCACACCCATAGGGTGTTACCGATGCACCAATACGCGGGATTACAGCATCATAGCGGGGCAGGCGTTTACCGTCATAATGAACCTCGGGTGCCATCGCGTTTATCGCCATATAGCAGCGTGTAGTGTCGATCACTTCGACCGTATGACCGCGGGCCTCGCCGACTTCGACCAACCGCTGTGTGGAATAATTCCCTGCCTCGCGGCTAAGAACGGCAATGCGCAAAGCGCGTTTGGGGGCGGTGTGGCGCACGGCTGCGGAATGGTAAACATCATAGCTCAACTCGGGTTGCAGGCGTTTTTCGGTGGCGGAAATAGTGATGTGATCCGTCAAGGCTTGCCGCCCTAACAACATCCGACTGGCCATGCCTGCGCGGTTGGTCAGGGTTACGTCGATCGGCCAGCTTTGTCCGGCCACATCCAATGTTGTCGAGATCACATAGCGCAATTCGGATTCGCCGTTGGATGACGTCACTTCGCGACGGTCGATTATCGGTGCCGAACAGGTGATAACGATATCTTCATTGCCGGCGACAGGGTGCACATTGAACCGCACCTTGGGCTTGGCATCCGAACCGAACACCTCAATGTCATGAGCATGCAACGACGATGTCTTGGCACCTGTGTCGATCTTGGCTTTGATCGCGGGCAGGCCAAGGTCAGGCAGGGCAATCCACTCTTCCCAGCCGAAATTCAATTCTTCCATACCACATACTCCGCCACCGATGAATCCATGCAGCCGCCTAGCAGGTCACTTGGTGCTTCTCAAGCCGTGACGCAGTGCTTCCAGATGATGAAACATCTTGAGGTACGGGGCCCCGTGCCCTGAGGGATGGGTGTATGAATTGGAAGCAGAGAATCTAATCTTCGTTAATATCGCGTGTCACAATTCGCGCACCGCTCGATTGTTTGCGAAAAAGAACGCGCAATATAATCCACGCGGCCAGTGATAGGCCCGCAAATAGCGCCAAGAAGAATGACGTATTGGGATCCGGAAATATCAGCACAATGGGCACCATGCCCAATGCGCCCAAAGCAAAGCCCAGAAAGATATTGCCGGGAAGCAGAATCTCGATCACGCCCAACAAAAGCGCGATCGACACCCAGACCCACCACAGTGTCAGATAGTCCATTAGCATCAGCCACGCCCTTTCAGCAGTTTGAACGCATCACCAAAGGCTTCAAGCGCTTGGGCAGGGACAACGATTGTCTGGTTTCCCGCACCGGCCCCAAGCGCATTCAGCGCCTCTACCTGTTTCAGAGCGATCTGGTATTGCGCCGCCTCAAGCCCGTTCTCGCCGATCGCTGTCGCCACCACTTGTGTGGCATAGGCTTCGGCGTCGGCCAGCACGCGGCGGGCTTTGGCGGTTTGTTCTGACGCATAAAGCTCCGCATCGGCGGCCAGTTCCACGGCGCGTTTCTTGCCCTCGGCCTCGGTCACTTGGGCGCGACGTGCTCGTTCTGCGTTCAACTGCTGCATCATCGCGGCGCGGGTGGCCGCATCAAGGTTCACGTCCAGAATTTCCGCGCGGGTGACTTCGATCCCCCAGTTATCGACCGCATCTTCGACCAACAGCTTGATCGTGGTGATCAATGCGGTGCGGTTCGACTGCACCTCGTCCAGATCCATCTTGCCGATTTCGGCGCGCACAATGCCAGCAACGGTTGTGGCGATAGCAGAATCAATATCGCGGATGCGGTACACGGTTTTTTCAGGCTCGGTGATGCGGTAGAACACCGATGTATCGACCTGCACCAACACGTTGTCGCGAGTGATTGCGTCTTGGCTGGCAGTGGGCAATTGCCGTTCCAAGATCGAGATTTTATGCGCGATTTTGTCGATAAATGGCACGATCATATTGATGCCTGGGCCCATAACAGCCCGCAACCGGCCGAACCGTTCCACCACATGCTGTTCCGACTGCGGGACGATCTTGACCCCTTTGACGATCAGAATAACGAGCAAAAGTGCTAATAGAACGAGTGGCAAATTGCTTTGAAGCAGATCGAGCAAGATTTCTTCGATAGGCACGGGGTGCTCTCCTTTAAGATGCGCGTTTTGGGCAGTTTCTGCGATCCCGCAGCAAAAGCAAAGAGCCATCGTGATTGCACGCGATTGCGCGACATCCTATAGGCGCTGTCATGGAAAAATTCTCATTTGATCTTCAGGCGCGTGACGGGTCAGCCCGAACCGGCGTCATCTCGACCCCGCGAGGCGAAATTCGCACGCCAGCATTCATGCCGGTGGGAACCGCGGCCACCGTCAAGGCGATGCTGCCCGAAAGCGTTGCCGCCACGGGGGCGGATATTTTGCTGGGTAATACGTATCATTTGATGCTGCGCCCCACGGCAGAGCGGATCGACCGATTGGGTGGTCTGCACAAGTTTATGAACTGGGACAAGCCGATCTTGACCGATTCAGGCGGCTTTCAGGTGATGAGCCTGTCCGATCTGCGCAAGCTGACGGAAAAAGGTGTGACCTTCAAAAGCCACATCGACGGTTCCAAACATGAACTGACGCCAGAGCGGTCGATGGAGATTCAAAAGCTGCTCGGCTCTGACATTGTAATGTGTTTTGATGAATGCCCCGCGTTGCCGGCCGACCGCGATCGGATCGCCGAATCCATGCGTCTGTCGATGCGGTGGGCCGCGCGCAGCCGCGATGCCTTTGGCGACCGTCCGGGCCATGCCCTGTTCGGCATCCAGCAAGGCGGGCTTGAGCAGGATTTCCGCGAGGAAAGTGCCAAAGCGCTGATTGACGTGGGCTTTGACGGATACGCCGTGGGTGGTTTGGCTGTGGGCGAGGGGCAAGAGGCGATGTTTGGCTGTCTTGATTTCGCGACCGACATGCTGCCAGTGGATCGTCCACGCTATCTGATGGGGGTGGGCAAGCCCGATGACATCGTGGGGGCCGTCGCACGCGGCATTGACATGATGGACTGCGTTTTGCCGTCGCGGTCGGGCCGAACAGGTCAGGTGTTCACGCGTCACGGCGTAGTGAACATCAAAAACGCCCGCCATGCAGACGATCCGCGCCCGCTGGACGAAGACTGCACATGCCCGGCCTGTTCAAGCTACAGCCGTGCCTATTTGCACCACGTCTTCCGCAGTCAAGAAATGATCTCTGGGATGCTGCTGACCTGGCACAACCTGCATTACTTTCAGGAAATCATGGCTGGTATGCGCGCTGCAATTGCCTCTGGCACGTTTTCTGCATGGCAGGCTGATTTTCATACGCAAAGGGCGCAAGGCGATATAGAGCCGCTTTGAAGTTTCAACCGGTGTGGTGAAAAATAAAGTTGTGAACCAATCCTTGTCGCGGCGCGTCTTTTGGTTAGCTGATGAAAACAAGAAATAACAAAGAACGGACACATTCCATGACGCAGAAACTTTTCACCCCTCTAAAAGTTGGCGCGATCGAGGCCAAGAACCGTATCGTTATGGCCCCGTTGACCCGCAGCCGCGCCGACAACGACACGGACGAGGTCGGCGATCTGCATGTCGAATATTACGCCCAACGCGCGGGTGCCGGTATCATCATTACCGAAGCCGCCCAGATCAGCCCCGAAGGCAAAGGGTACATTAAAACCCCCGGCATCTATACCGAAGGTCAGGTTGCAGCGTGGAAGAAAGTTACTGATGCTGTGCACAAGGCGGGCGGCAAGATCGTCATCCAGCTGTGGCATGTTGGGCGGATCAGCCATGTCGATATCCAGCCCGATGGCCAGAAACCTGTCGCCCCGTCGACCGTCGCCGCCGATATGAAGACGTTCACAGGCGAGGGCATGGTTCCCACATCCGAGCCGCGTGCCTTGGGCATCGAAGAGATGCCGCGCATCGTGGACGACTATGTTCACGCGACCAAGATGGCGCAAAAAGCCGGGTTTGACGGGGTCGAAGTGCATGGTGCCAATGGCTATCTGCTGGATCAATTCATGAAAACCAAGTCCAATAAACGTGATGACGCTTATGGCGGCTCGGTCGAAAACCGTGCGCGTTTGTTGCTTGAGGTACTGGAAGGCGTGACCCATGCCTGGGACGGTGCCCATGTTGGCCTGCGCCTGTCGCCGTTTTCACCGGCCAATGACATTGCAGATGAAAACCCCCAAGAGACGTTCGAGTATGTGATCCGCGAATTGAACAAATTCGGGTTGGCCTATTTGCACATGGTCGAAGGATCGACAGGCCAATCACGCGACATCAAAGAAGGCGAGGATCTGGCCAAGCTGCGCAAACTGTTTGACGGCGTGTACATGGCCAACAACCTGTACGACCGCGACATGGCTGTAAGTGCGGTTGAGGAGGGCAAGGCCGATCTGGTCGCCTTTGGCCGTCCGTACATCGCAAACCCAGACCTTGCCAAACGCCTTGAACGCAACGCGCCGCTAAACGACGGCGATACCAAGACGTTCTATGCCGGTGGCAAGGAAGGATATACTGACTATCCTTTCCTGGAACAGATCGCCGCTGAATAACGCGGTGTTTCCGGCCTGCTCGGGGCAGCAGGC
>JAPKCR010000327.1 GCA_026421135.1 Sulfitobacter sp.
GCGAAGATCGGGCCAATCAGGATGCCGAGGAACGGATAAAGGATACCCGCCGCAATCGGCACACCGGCAGAGTTGTAGATCAGCGCAAAGAACAGGTTCTGGCGGATGTTGCGCATTGTCGCATGGCTGAGCTT
Source organism: Sulfitobacter sp. (assembly GCA_026421135.1). Taxonomy (GTDB): domain Bacteria; phylum Pseudomonadota; class Alphaproteobacteria; order Rhodobacterales; family Rhodobacteraceae; genus Sulfitobacter. Next base: position 135 of record JAPKCR010000327.1, read on the forward strand.
GCGCGCCCGCACGATGCCGTCGAGGTTGCCTTTGACCAGTGTGAAACCGGCGCTCTCGATCGCCACGTCCGCACCCGTACCCATCGCAATACCAACATCAGCCTGAGCAAGGGCAGGGGCGTCATTTACTCCGTCACCAGCCATCGCGACTTTATTGCCCTCGGCCTGCAATTCACGAATGATGCGGGCCTTGTCTTCGGGCAGCACGTCGGCACGGATCTCGTCGATACCCAAACGGCTGGCAACAGCCAGCGCTGTACGCTCGTTGTCGCCGGTTGCCATGATGATGCGAAATCCCAGTTCATGCAGCGCTTTGAGTGCCGCCGGAGTGGTTTCCTTTATCGGGTCGGCAACGCTGACCAATCCGGCAATGGCTCCATCCAGAACGATAAACATCACAGTTTCGCCTTCATCGCGCCGCGCGTTGGCAGTGTCGACCAGCGGGCCACTGTCCAGCCCGAGGTCCTTGATCAGTGCCGCATTGCCTAACGCGACGGATTTGCCATCGACGATGCCTTTGACGCCTTTGCCCGTCACCGCTTCGAAGTCTTCCGCCTTAGCAAACTCGATGCCGCGCTCTTCGGCACCGCGCACGATGGCCTCTGCCAATGGATGCTCTGATCCCCGCTCCAGCGAGGCTGCAAGACGCAAGACTTCTGCTTCATCGTGGCCGTCTTCTGGGAGAACTGCGACCAGCTTTGGCTTGCCTTCGGTCAGGGTGCCGGTTTTGTCGACGATAAGCGTGTCGACTTTTTCAAATCGTTCCAGTGACTCGGCGTTCTTGATCAGAACGCCCATTTGCGCTCCGGTGCCTGTTGCTGTCATTATTGACATCGGTGTTGCAAGACCAAGCGCACAGGGACAGGCGATGATCAGGACGGCAACTGCCGAAACCAGCCCGTAGGCCATCGCAGGGTCAGGTCCCCAGATCGACCAGATGACGAATGACGCAATCGCAATTGCGATGACGACCGGTACGAACATACCCGCGACCTGATCGGCGTACTTCTGGATTGGTGCTCGGCTGCGTTGTGCGTTGGCAACCATCTGCACAATCTGGCTGAGCATAGTGTTAGCGCCGATACGGGTCGCCTCGATGATGAGGCTTCCGGTCCCGTTGATTGTGGCCCCGGTGACAGGCTCACCGGCCACTTTTTCGACAGGCATGGGCTCGCCTGAGATCATGGATTCATCCACCGAGGAGCGGCCTTCCAGAACCACCCCATCAACAGGAACCTTATCGCCGGGGCGCACGCGGACGTGATCGCCCAATTGGACTTGGTCCAATTCGATTTCTTCTTCAGTACCATCGGGGCGAATTACCAGTGCCGTTTTGGCGGCCATGTCCAGCAATGCGCGGATCGCTTTGCCAGTCCCTTCGCGCGCGCGCAGTTCCATCACTTGCCCCAGCAATACCAGAGTGACGATGACAGCCGCTGCCTCGAAATAGACCCCTACGTTGCCATCCTCGTCCCGGAAACCGTCGGGAAAGATCTGCGGCGCAATCACCGCAACGATACTGAAAATATAGGCAGCACCCACTCCCATCGAAATGAGGCTGAACATGTTCAGGTTCATTGTGCGGAAGGACTGATACCCACGCGTGAAAAACGGCCAACCTGACCAAAGGATCACGGGTGTCGCGAGCGCGAGTTCAAACCAGAGCGACGTGCGTTCCCCCAGCAATTCCATGAAATACGTAAAGCCGACGAATGGCCCCATCGCCAAAACCAGCAGTGGCACCGTGAGTACCGCTCCAGCCCAGAACCGGCGGGTAAAATCGACCAGCTCAGGGTTTGGGCCTTCATCCTCAAGGCTGATTGTTTCTGGCTCCAACCCCATGCCACAGATCGGACAAGAACCGGGTCCAGGATGGCGCACTTGTGCGTGCATCGGGCAGGTATAGATCGTGCCACCATAGTCGGCGGGCACGTTATCGTATTCGCCACCCTTTTCAACGGCTGCCGCGCTACCATGAGCATGCGCATCGTTATGCCCGTGACCGGAGTGGTTATGGCCGCCATGTTCGCTTTTCTCGCCCTCAGGGGTCAGAAACATGCCGCACTTCGGGCAGGAGCCCTCTTCAGTGCTGCGGACCTCTGGGTGCATCAAACAGGTATAGACTGTGCCTGAAAACCCTTCGGGGACCGTATCAAAGTTCTCCTCATCATCTGTTTTTTTGCCAAATTGGTCTTTGGTGATATTCATTTTGTGTTCCTCTATTTTGGCCATGCGCACGCTTCGCAATGTTCAGTGAAAAACCATGCCATCAACGTGAAACCCGGCATCGACATGCAAGATCTCACCAGTGATGGCGGTTGTGTGGTCGCTGGCCAGCAGAAGGGCGGCGCGCCCCACCTCGTCAGCGGTAACTGTGCGGCGCAGGGGTGATTTAGTTTCAGTCTCGCGGATCAGCTCGTCGAAGTGTTCAATGCCAGAAGCCGCGCGCGTCTTGATTGCGCCAGCAGAGATCGCGTTGACCCTGATGCCTTTCGGTCCCAGTTCATGCGCCAGATAGCGCACGGACGCCTCGAGTGCTGCCTTGACCGGACCCATCAGGCTGTAGTGGTCCACAACTCTTTCTGCCCCGATAAAGCTGAGTGTGGTCAGGCTGCCGCCTTGGGCCATCAGCGGCTCAGACAGTTTTGCCATGCGGATGAACGAATGACATGACACCTGCATGGCCTGTGCAAAGCCTTCGGCAGAACAATCGGTCAGTCGACCGTGCAAATCAGTCGCTGGGGCCCACGCAATGGCATGCACCAGAAAATCCAGTTTGCCCCAAGTCTCGTTGATCGTGGCAAAGACCGCTTCCAGCTCTCCTTCATGCGCCACATCACAGGGCAGGAAAAGTGGCGCGCCAAGAGATTCTGCCAAAGGTTCAACGAAAGGACGCGCCTTGTCATTGAGATAGGTCAGCGCAAGGTCAGCACCTGCCGCATGACAATTACGTGCGGCAGCCCATGCCAGACTATGCTGATTGGCGACGCCGACAATCAGGCCCTTCTTGCCTGTCATGTCCAGCAACCGAACCGGACCGGGCGCAAGGGTAGGGTTGTTCATTCTGCTGCCTCCGCAAGGCATGCTGTCACGCGCGGCGCACAGCAGGCATGTTCGGGTTGTGGTGCGGCGCCAAGGCTTGTCTCTGCGATAGGGGACGCTGTGTTTTGCGCTTTGCTGCGGTCTAGCATCAATGCCGCCACTGCCAGTGAGGCCATTCGCGCCGGGGCCGGATCGGCGCGTGAGGTCAGAACAACCGAAGCCGACAGCCCCAGTGCCACCCATGCGGCCACCGCACCACCAAGATATTCCAGAGCCTTGGAGAGGATGTTGCCAGACACCAGATCGGGTACCAGCAGGATATCCGCCGCTCCCGCAACCTCTGACAGGATGCCTTTTTCGCGGGCGGCCCCAACCGAAATTGCATTGTCAAAGGCCAGCGGCCCGTCCACCTGGGCGCCCGTGATCTGACCGCGCCGCGCCATCAGTATCAAATCGGCGGCATCAAGTGTGGATGGGATCGCGTCTGTGATGGTCTCGACTGCGGATAGAACAGCAACACGCGGCGCAGGGACGCCAAGCGTGTGAAACAGATCAATCGCATTTTGACAGATTTGGCCTTTTGCGGCTAGATCTGGTGCGATGTTAATGGCAGCGTCTGTAATCCCGATCAGACGATCATGGCCCGGAACATCGAGCAGAAAAATATGGCTGCATCTGCGACCTGCACTGCGCAGGCCCAGCTCGCTGTTCAGTACGGCCCGCATCAAAACATCTGTGTGCAGATTACCCTTCATCAGAACATCGGCTTTGCCACCTTGCACCATCGCTACGGCAAGGGACGCGGCCTCGGTGTC
>JAPKCR010000328.1 GCA_026421135.1 Sulfitobacter sp.
GCGACTGGGGGCGCAGGCGGGCTATGACGAGATCAACCTGAATGTCGGTTGCCCGTCAGACCGTTTGCAATCGGGATGTTTTGGGGCCGTCTTGATGGAGCAACCTGCATTGGTGGCCAAATGTGTGGCTGCTATGCGCAGGGCAGTGAATGTGGATGTCACGGTCAAATGTCGCATTGGCGTGGATGATCAGGACCCCGAAACCGTTTTGCCTGAATTTCTGGCGCATGTCGTAGGCGCAGGCTGCGAACGCGTCTCGATCCATGCGCGCAAAGCGTGGTTGAAGGGACTGAGTCCCAAAGAAAATCGTGACATCCCACCCCTTGATTATGATCTGGTACACCGGATGAAGGGGCTTTTCTCGAACCTGCATATCTCGGTGAACGGTGGGATCACATCGCTGGATCAGACCGAGACGTTTCTGGATGGCGGGCTGGACGGTGTGATGATCGGACGCAGTGCCTATCACAGTCCTGCGGACATCCTGTGTCAGGCAGACCAACGTATCTATGGGATGGGCGAAGACACCACTGCCGAGGCCGCCGTCGAACAGATGCTACCCTATATTGATGCGCATATCGACGGGGGCGGACGCCTGAACCAGATCACCCGCCACATGATGGGCCTTTTTGCAGGCCGTCCCGGCGCGCGGATATGGCGGCGGATGTTGTCTGAAAACGCATCAGGCCCCAATGCAGACCGTCAGGTTTTGATTGATGCGCTAGATGCGATGCAAACGCTGGCAGAGGCGCAAAAAGCGGTGTAGCACAAAAGGCAATCTTTTGAGGAGCCTATGCCATGTCTGATATAACCCTTTTGATCCAGATGATCGTGTTGATCATGTTTATCGGGGCCTTTGCAGGGGTATTAGCCGGGCTATTGGGTGTGGGCGGCGGTATCGTTCTGGTACCTGCATTTTTCTATGCCTTCCAGACACTTGGTTTTGACGGGCCGCAATTGATGCAAATGTGCCTGGCAACATCGCTTGCAACCATCATTGTCACGTCCCTTCGGTCGGTGCACAGCCATAATAAAAAGGGCGCTGTTGATTGGAGCATCCTGAAAACATGGGCACCCGGCATTGTGATCGGGGCGATAATCGGGATGCTGACAGTCGCACAACTGCGCACATCCGTACTGCAAGGGATTTTTGGTGGGCTGGCGCTGATCGTCGGGCTTTATATGGCGTTCGGGCGGTCTGAATGGCGCTTGGGTCAGGCAATGCCGACGGGTTTGAAACGTGCCGTGCTGTCGCCATCGGTCGGGTTCCTGTCGGTGTTGATGGGGATCGGCGGGGGCAGCTTTGGCGTTCCGTTAATGAGCCTATTCAACGTCCCTATCCACCGTGCTGTTGCCACGGCTGCAGGGTTTGGCGTTTTGATTGCGGTACCATCGGTGATCGGGTTTCTGATGGTGGCATCGGGCCAGAACAGTCCGCCATTGACGGTCGGTGCGGTGAACTTGCCGACATTTGCGATTGTCATTGCGATGACGCTTATCACGGCCCCTTTGGGCGTAAAGCTAGCCCATGCAATGGACCCCAAGCCGCTTAAGCGCGTCTTTGCAGTGTTTTTGATCCTTGTGGCATTGAATATGTTGCGCAAATCACTGGGCCTTTGACCTGCAGCCGCGTGATTCCGGTGTGTGGGAAAATCAGACTGCCTAAAAATCTTGCACCTATGCGCCGGTTGGAAACAATACTCAGGTATTGGTTCACAATTGGGCGCTAATTCCTCTGTTTCGCCCCATTCTCGCCTTAACTTGGGGGTTAGTTAATAAAATCGGAAGGTGAAATTCCGATAACTGAACCACGAGACAGAATCATCGTGGCAATTAACTGAGAGACAGAGCAATGACAGCAAACGTTGATAACCAAAGCGCTAATGTAATCCGCTTTACGCCCGTCGCCCAAGTATGTGGCAATTGGGCAGCGGCACAGCATTTTCAGACAGTAGCCCATGTTGCCCCGGCAAATGATAACTACGGTCCCTCCGAAAGCGAAGGCGCTCAAACCAGCGATCTGTTGTTGGAATTCCTGTACGCAGTCGCGCAGTAAAACGACTTAATCTTGTTGTCTGGCCAATTTGGCGGCCCGACCACCGCGCCGTTTTGAATGCGCACCCGCCCGCGAGGGCAATTCAGCCATGACTTGACGCCGCGCGTCCGGAGACATGCGGGACCAAGCGCTGATTTCGTCAATCGACCGCAAACACCCGGTACACAAACGCGTCTCGGGATGTACGACGCACAGCTTGATGCAGGGGCTTTCGACCTCGTCCCGTTTCCAAATCTCATCTGTCATCGCGTGTCTCCTTGGGTGCGCAAGACCCGCAAGCGGTCCAATACACCTTGCAGAATATACCCCGCCGCCACGTGGTCGATCACCTCTGCGCGACGTTTCCGGGACGTATCCGCCTCAAGCAGGGCGCGTTCTGCTGCAACCGTACTGAGGCGTTCGTCCCAATAGCTAATCGGAATGTCCCCCAGCTTGTCAAAATTGCGCGCAAAGGCGCGTGTCGACTGACACCGTGGCCCCTCTGATCCGTCCATATTGCGCGGCAGGCCAAGGATCAGCCCGCCAATGCGCCGGTCTGCGATGATCTCGGACAGGCGGGCGGCGTCGATGCCGAATTTCTTGCGCCGAACGGTTTCAAGCGGGGTCGCAACAGACAGAAAACTGTCTGTCACGGCAACGCCGATTGTTTTCTCACCCAAATCCAACCCGATCAAGGCCTGCATAGGGGGAAGGGCGGCGGCGAACTCTGTGATATCTTCGTAAATCATTCCGAGACATTCGCCCGTTCGCCAGCGCGCTTGATCACATCCGTCGCGGACGGATCATCTGCAAAGACCTCGATTGCGTTGTCATAGATAGCCTGCGCACGGTCTGTTTGCCCCAATACGCCAAGGCTTGAAATCAGACGCGCCCAGTCTTCGACAGGCCCACCTTGGGTCGCCAGCCGGTCGGACAGACCTTCAACCATCGATCCGATCATCTCCATCCGCTCGGCGGGGGACATGTCTTGCGCGGCGTCGATATCGTCTTTGGACGGGCCGGACAGGGTGCCCGCACCGATGTCTGGAATGACGTAATCAACACCTGCCAGATCGGCCACCGGTTCTATTTGACCCAGTATCGGTTCGATCCAGGGGGCGTCTGGGGGGCCGCGGCGCAACAACCCGTCCCATATCCGAAATCCTTGGTCCGGACGCCCGGTCTGGATCAACATCAACCCCCAGTAATAGCTGGCAGTGCCGTTTTCCGCGTCGCGTGTCAGCACTGCACGCATGACAGCCTCGGCTTCGGGCGACACATATCCACCCGCAGCCATGATCAGCAATTCGCCATAATTCACGACTTCTTCGGTCGTTGCATCGGCACCTTTCAGACGCACCACCGCAGATTGCGCATCGGCTGCGGCCGCAAAATTTCCGACACGCGCCTCATTTTGCGCCAGCAGTGTCTGACCCTGAATATCATCGGGCCGCTTTGCCACTGTTTCACGCAACCGCGTCAGCAAGGTTTCGTATTCCGGGCTTAACGCCGGTCCCACCGAGGCCTCAGGCACACCGGCAATTGCTTCGGCTTGGCTGGGCCGGGTTTCGCGCAGGTTCTTTGCAAAAGCAATGCGGTCCTTCAACGCCAGATTGCCATAGCCCGGTGCCCCAAGCGAGGCATACATGAACAAACTGCCGCCGATCAGTGCCAGCGCAATCACGGCCATAAGAAGTTTTGAGGGGGCCGCTCCGGCCTGCATCTGTGACGTGCGACTGGTGTCCGCAGCTAGAATCCTGCGCGAAATTTCAGTTTTGGCACGAGCGGCGTCCTCAGATGATAGAACACCGCGTGCCACCTCGCGTTCGACCTCGGCCAGCTGGTCGCGGTACACTTGCAGGTCCTGTTCGACCCGTGTTGGCACAGGTGTCGTCGCCCCTCGCCACAAGGCGCGGATCAGTAAAACGGTGACAAGGGTCGCACCAGCGGC
>JAPKCR010000329.1 GCA_026421135.1 Sulfitobacter sp.
CGCGAATTCTGGTTTGCGGGCAACGTTCTCCGCCTCTCCATCTCCGTGATGATCATATAGGATCGGGGGTAGATCGGCGGCAAAAGTCACAAGGGTAAACCGGTCTTCGCGCAGGATCGACAGACATGAATCACTTGGCCCCGTCCCTAGGCTTCGCTCCCAAAGGGTCGGGTCTTCGGGTTCTGAAAAGTCGAGTTCCGAAAACGAATAGCGCCGCCAGTCGGCTGGGGGCGTGCCTGCCAAAAGCGGCAATAGCGATCTTCCATCCATTGCATTCGGGATGTCTTGGCCGACCCAATCCAAAATGGTCGGCGTGATGTCGATCGTCTCGACCGGGGTTGTCACGACGGTGCCGGCGCGTGCCGCGTTGCCCGGCTGACGGATGATTAAAGGTGTGTGAAAGGCCGCGTCATGCGGGGTAAATTTGCTCCAGCAATGGCGGTCACCCAACATTTCGCCGTGATCTGCAGTGACGATCAGCAAAGTGTCGTCATATTGGCCGCTGTCTTTCAGAAACTGCACCACCCGCCCGATATGAGCGTCCACTTCGGTGACAAGTCCGAAATATAGCGCGCGCAGGGTTTGGATGTTCTCATCGGATGCTGCCAGATTGGGAAAGCCGACGACATTCCCCGCCGGTGTCTTTTGCGCAATCGTGGGGCCAAAGAACGGGTGTTGTGCAATCTCGGCCGCGGGATCAGCATGACGGTGGGGCAAGGGCATGCTGCCTGCGTCATACATGTCATTATAGGGCGCGGGGGCCACAAAAGGCGGATGCGGCCGGATATAGGTCAGATGCGCAAACCAATCCTGATCGTGGTAGGCGGGCATCGTGGCAAGGAACCGGTCCGTCAGAAACGCGGTGTCACTGTCTTCACTGCGATATAGCGCCGGATCATTGATCTTTGGTGTCTCACCTGTGGGCGAAACAGGCCGAAAGACATCTTGATAGGTTTCGAATTCGTAGCCCTGCGCCATCAAATGGGATCGCCACGGGTAAGACATTTCAAACCGCATTTCGATGGCTTCCTGAAAGCCGCTCATGGGGTATTCATAGCTGCGCACAGCCGGATCATTAGCGGGAAATACGCGTGGGTCTTGCGACGTGTCGGTATAGCCGAACAACATTGGAACATAGCCGGATTTGCGCATTTCCGTCGCCACATTGGGCGTGTCATGTCGCAACGGTGTGCCATTTCGCACCGACCGGTGGTTCATTGCATATTGCCCGGTCAGCAAAGAAGCCCGTGACGGGCCGCAAGGGGATACAACCGAAAAATGACGATGAAAAGTCACAGCATCCCCCATCAGCGCACGCAGATGGGGGATCTCAATATTGCCTGCCATCGCGCCAAAAACGCAATCGGCTCGCAATTGGTCGATAACAATAAAAAGAACGTTTTTGGTGCCGCCCACTGCGCGCTCCCCTCCTGATCCGGTTTCCCCATTAGGCTTGAAAAGGACCCTACTGGAAAGGGTGTTTCTCTAATATTCGATTTAGCTGTTTTGGTCGCTGAATCCGCGGCTTGCCAAGCCGGTGTTTTCTGTAAATGTTTGTGGAAAGGGTATTCCCGCATCTTAATATGGCTGGCTCATCTCTCTGAAACGGAAACGACCCCTGCCCGCCTCACCCTGCACTTCAGCTCCGAAAGCTCTTTATGTCGCCGTTCATTATCGCAATCATCTTGTCGGCGGCCATGCTTCATGCGGTCTGGAATGCGATTGTAAAAACTGCAGCCGATAGAACAACCACCCTTGGGCTTGTGGCCTTGGGGCATGTACTGCCGGGTTTGGTCATGGTGCTTTTGCTGCCCCTGCCGAGCGCGGAGAGTGCCCCCTATATTGTGATGTCGACAATTGTACATTTCGGGTATTTTTACCTGTTAGGGCGGGCCTATCAGCATGGTGATCTAAGCGTTGTCTATCCAATTGCGCGCGGGATTGTTCCCGCCCTCGTGTCCCTATGGGCGTATCTTCTACTTGGCGAAGTCCTGTCCTTCTGGGTTTGGGTGGGTATCGGGCTGATCGCTTTCGGAATCATTTTGAGCAATTGGATGGCTCTTCGATCGGGCATCGGAAAGACTGCCCTGTTATTCTCGCTGGGAACAGGGTTCTTTATCTCGGTTTATTCGCTTGTGGATGGTGTTGGCGTTCGGCTTTCAGGCAACACTCTTAGCTATTGGGCCTGGGGCGCATTTTTGCATCTGTTCATTGCGGGCTTTATCGGATGGCGCAAACGCAGGACCTTGGCCCTACTGCCGTTGAACATCTGGCTTGTGGGCATTTCGGGCGGCATGGTCTCGATCGTTGCCTATGGCTTGGTGCTCTATGCCAAAAACTTTGCGCCCTTGGGGGCCGTTTCAGCCCTGCGTGAAACATCTGTTATCTTCGCGACACTTATCGGGTTCATCATACTGAAAGAAGGCAACTGGAAACGTCGTTTGGCGGCTGCCGTACTTATGACCATAGGGATCATCGTGATCGGCATGAATGCCTAGCGTCTCGCGACACGCATTTCACCCCTATATAACCTACTCTTTTCTGCGTAGCCGGTTGGGCCTAGCATTAGTTTCCGACCAACGGGGCAACCTCATCCCCCTGTAACGGTGCGCATTTAACATCCGGAACAAGCCTGTTGGCTACGTCGGAAACCTGTACCGCCTTTCTGAACCGTATGGGCGTTAGCCTCCTGAACCAGATAGATACTTTCCTGCCCGTGTACGCCAACCCTATCGACCAAGGATTTTGACAATGCGAGCTGCATCTTCCCATGCGCGGCGCGCCGTTGACCTCATTGAAGAATTGCAGGAGGCCCGAAAAGTGTGAACAATCTGTGCAGATTACTATTCAGTTTCCTCCACTTGTCTCGTTATCCTCCTTACCAATAGCGGGATTTATTCCCGATCTTTTCACCTCATCGCTACAAAGAAAAAACGTCTTGTACACACAGATTTTAGGCATTAGGACGGTCGGCGGAGACGTGGCCGAGTGGTCGAAGGCGCTCCCCTGCTAAGGGAGTAGGCCCGGAAGGGTCTCGAGGGTTCGAATCCCTTCGTCTCCGCCATTACACCTTAAATAAATGATTTATATCAAAGATTTAAGGTGTATTGCGTGTCCTGCGTCCCCCAATTTGACCCCCATTTAGAATTTGATTGATTGTTGTGCCATGAACGGATTCAATCACATGAGCCGTAGTATTGGCTTGGCGTAAGCTGACTGCCAATTATTGTATGCCTGCTGTGGACAGCACTCCCATTCAGGGCAACGGTGGTCGATTGCAGAGCACCCGTTTGGAGCAATTCAACGAAAGTTAATCCAGAGTTGCCTCTCAGGAGCGTTACTGGAGCTAAGCCGTTGTTACCCTCTAAGAAAGCATCGTTAGTTGTAGTGTCAAAAGCAAAGCTCAGAGCGAACCCACCAGATTTCGACATGTCGACTTCGTTAGAAGTATGAAAGGTCGGAAAGGTGCACGCTAATTTCTTGACTTCGGCGAGGCCAAGCGAAGGTGCAATGCACACCCAAACCAATGCCATTCGAAGAATAATTTTCATAGGATAGATCCATTCATTGGTGGTGGAATGCGGTGACGTTACCAGCGACCCAAGAGCTTGGGACGCTGCTTCATGTGCGGCCATCCCATGCCACATTTGCACTTTGCCCTGCGCTCGAAATCGTGTCATGTGACGCCCTTAGGTAGCATGTCTGGCGTCAATTCTACAGTGTGACCGCAAGGCCAGCATCGGACCTCGACGCTTGTCTCGACAGTTGAGAACAGTAGAGCTTCAAAATTTTCAGGCATTTATGTTTCCCGCAAAACCTCGAGTGAGGGATTTAAAATCGCCCTTATTCTTATGGGAGTATTTTTCTCCGGCGAACGCTTAGTCATCCCGACGCAGGAAATGCCTACTTCAAATCAAACCGTTGCGGATTTACTAAGTATTAGCTCTTCCACTAGCGGAAATTTAACAAGCCTCCAGCCTTAA
>JAPKCR010000330.1 GCA_026421135.1 Sulfitobacter sp.
GGCAGGTTGAAAAAACCTTGTTAGGATTTGCGCACTTCTTTGATCGATATTTTGGAAAAGAGATAAGTCTATGAAACTTACCAAACCCTCCAGCAAGCATTATATTTGTTCGACAGCCTTCGCACTTATTTGCAGCTCGGTTCTGGCGTCGGACCATCGCGATTCACCTTATACACAGAAAAACCCGCAGGCCGATATCGGGGATGTTTTCCTGTTTCAGGGCGCGCAGACCGGCGGTCTTGCCATGGCCATGACACTGAATCCGCTTTCTGGGTCCGGCGCAGAGGGCACCCTGCCCTCTGACAAGATCACCCTGTCGCCCGATCTGATCTATATATTTAACTTTGACACCGATGGCGACGCCAAGGCCGACCTCGCCTATAAAATCAAGGCGGGCAAAGCGACGACAGGCCAGCAACAACCGCTTGAGCTGCGCAAGGCCATTGGTGCAGAGGCACGGGATGCAAAGTGGACAGGCACGGTGCACGGCACGGGCGAGACAACCGCCCTGAACCAAGAGATGCACGTCGTGACCGGCAAGATGGACGAGCTGTTGTTCGTCGGTCCCCGCCGCGATCCGTTTTTCTTCGATTTCCTCACAGTGGATGCCCCGGTCGCGCTGGCCATCAAAGAAGCCTTGGCCGGGGGTGACCACCTGCCCGCCGCCGGATCATCAGAACTGGCGTTCGGGCGCACTGACATGACGTTGATCGTGCTTGAGGTGCCCGATCTGGGTGCGGAGCCTTTGAATTACTGGGTGACGGTCGCGGACGGATCTGGTGAAACGGTTGACAGAATGGGCCGTGCCGGCATTCAAGGCATCTATCTGGTCGATGCACCAACGGGCTATAACACTGAATATTACACGCCGCGCAATGCTGCGAAATATCCCACCATTGGTGATCTGAACAACGCCTATAATGCGTCTTCACCCGACCAGGACGGGGCGAATTACGGGGAGCAGTTCACCTACAGATTCCAGCAGTTAGAGGTCAGTCAGGACAAGCTGGCCGACAAGGTCGCGTTTTATCTGCCGGATATGATTCACTGGGACCCAAGCGCCAACGCAGGTTATCCCAACGGGCGCAATCTGCGTGAAGATGCGATATTCTGGACATTGTTTGATTTGAATCCATTCATGCAGCCGGCCAAGGGGGTCGAGTTGCCCCATATCGGGACCCAACGGATGAGCGACCGCTTCCCCTATGTTGCTCCATCCATCAATCAGGCATTTAAGCCGGGCAGCCAGCTTGAACCGGTCTTCCCGATCTTTATGAAATAAGCAACCGGTACGCTTTCAGCGTACCTTTGCCCTTTGCCTCGATATCGTCGCACCGAACAACAGCTTCGGGTGATTTCAGCAGTGCGGCGGTATCGGCTGACAGCAGGACAGTATTCGCCTCGCAAGAGGTGACCATGCGTGCGGCGGTATTCACTGTGTCACCCCAGATATCAAAGCTCAGGCGCTTGGTCCCTACCACGCCGCTTGAGATCGGGCCGGTGTGGATGCCGATGCGCACCCCCCAACCGGCCACCTCGTCTTGGGCGGTCCGGTCCAGATTCTGCTTAACGTAGTTCATGATCTCGACCGCGGCAGCGCAGGTGGCGGCCACATGATCCTGTTGACCAGACCCGTTCAGATCACCGGCCACGGCCATATAGGCGTCACCGATGGTCTTAACCTTTTCAACGCCATGTTTGGCGACGATTTCATCAAATGCGCCATAATACCGGTCCAGCATGCCAACCAGCGCCACAGGGTTCATCGACTGCGTGCTTTTGGTGAATTCCACAAAGTCCGTGAACATCACTGTGGCAGACGCGATGTGGCGCGGACGCACCTTGCCGCTGGCTTTCAACTCCTCGGCGATGCTTTCTGGCATGATCGAACGCAGCAACTGCTCCGTCCGCTCTTTTTCAGTTTCAAGCGACGTATACAGTTGCTCAATCTTCTGCTTCTGCGCCTCGATATCCGTGATGACGCGGCGCTGGAATGCCTGTGATGCATCCATCAGCGCCTCAAGCTCGGAGCGGCGCAATTCCGATTTGGCAAGCCGCTTTTCCAACCGCCGAAGCAGCTTTTCCGGGTCTGGTCCCATTCTATTTACAACATCGCTTGTCATGGGCGTGGGTCAGCTTGCTGGCGCGGTGCCCAACAGAACCGCTAGAAACGCGTTGGTGTGCTGAAACGATTTGCCCTGACTGCCCACAGGGCCGATTTCGCCGTAGGAGTAAAAACCTGCCGTCGGAAACGCACCGCCAATGACGGATTCGAAGCTTTCGTATTCTTCCTTGGTGCGCGTTCCCAAAACGGCACGGCGCCCCGCGCAAGAGAAGAACAGCGCAGCATCCGGTGATTGCTTGGGAAAGCCTTTGAACGCATCCTCGACAGCAGCCCGCGAGGCCGCAACGATTTCATCACGCGTAGCGGTAGCGATTTGTACTTCGTTGTTAACCTCGATCGGGTTCACGAACGTCACCGCACCGCTTTCTTCGTCAAAGGCTTGGGGTGATGACAACAGGAAACCTGACCGCTCGGGGCTGTAGACCGCCAAGGGGAAGTGAACCGAATGAGCCTGTACATAGTCTTTGTACAGATTGATCGCTGGTTTGCCGTCGATCTCGTGAATGGTCGATCCGTCAACTTTTGTGACCAAGTGGCGGTTGCCTAGAGCGGTGTAGCCGGTTGCCACGCCACACGAATAGATCAACGGGCCGGACATGATCAAAACCACGACTGAATCAGAAACCACTTCGGTGTTGCAGAACTGCTTGGTGCCCTGAAAGCGCAGCTGGTCACCGGATGCGCCGCCAACGATTGGAAAGTCTTCGCCCAAGGCGGCACGCAAGCCGCTGATAATATTACTGATATTAGGTCCGATGCCTTCTGGCATCGCCACGCACAGGGCTGCGTCCTTATCGGTTTTGGATTTTGCATCTGCGACTGCTGTTGCTGTCGCTTTCATCGGATCAGCAGACGCACCATGCCCGATGCCGACGGTGAAATCGATGTCATCCGACCCGAACAGCGTAATTACAACGCTGTCTTCCAGAAATCCGTCAGGGCCTGCGACCTCGCCATCGGTTGTACAGCCGGCCAGTTCGACCCCCGGCAAGGTCTTGGCGAACGCTTTGACCAGCGCGTCTGCATCTACGTCAATTCCGATAAACGCCAAACCGGCCTTGGGTTGCACCCCATTCATTCCGGCGATTGCGATCTCAAGTGCCTCGTCAACAGCCTCGACTGTGTCGGTTTCCTCGCTCGCACCAGTTGCAATTTTCAACATATTCATACCCTCCCCGGTTGAATGTCTAATAGCCTGTTTATGCTGGCCAATTCCTTATCTTTGGTTGTGCAGGATGTCCGGCAGGACTGAAACCCATAATCGTCCCATAGAACGAAAGTTCCTCTTCTAACGCTTGTATTATGTGCGCCTTTTGCCTGAAACCGTGGCCTTCCCCCTCGAAAAACTCCCATGCCACTGGCATTTTGCGATCCATCAAGCTGTCGATTAAGACTTGGGCCTGTGGTGGCGGGACAACAGGGTCGTCTTTGCCCTGAAAGATGATCAGCGGACAGGTGATCTTGTCAGCGTGAAACAGCGGTGATCTGGCTTTGAACAGCTTTTTGGCCTCGGGCCACGGCCCCACCAGCAAAGCGGCATAAAAGGCCTCCAGCTTGTCGGTATCCTGCGCAATCATTTGCAGATCAGAAATGCCATAATAGCTTGCTCCGGCTGACAGAATATCCGTAAAGGTCGCCAAAGCAAGCGTGGTATAGCCCCCTGATGACCCCCCTCGCGAGGCGATACGCTTGCGATCTACCTTGTCCTGATCGATCAGGTACTGCGCCCCTGCCGCGCAATCGGCCACGTCCACATCGCCCCAGCCGCCGTATATCCGCTGGCGATAGCTGCGACCAAACCCTGTGCTGCCCCGATAGTTGGTGTCCAACACAGCAAACCCGCGCGAGGTGAAA
>JAPKCR010000331.1 GCA_026421135.1 Sulfitobacter sp.
GTTATGGCTTACCTGCGTCCATTGGCGTCCAAATGGCGCATCCGGATGCGTTGGTAATCAATGTGGCTGGTGAAGCATCATGGCTGATGAACATGCAGGAAATGGGCACTGCTATGCAGTATAACCTGCCTGTCAAACAGTTCATCCTGAACAACGAACGTCTGGGCATGGTGCGCCAGAGGCAGGAATTGCTGCACGGCGAGCGCTATTCCCAAAGCTGGTCAGAATCCCTGCCAGATTTCGTGAAATTGGCCGAAGCCTTCGGGGCTAAGGGTATCTTGTGTTCCGATCCCGATGATCTCGACGATGCAATCATGGAAATGATCACCTATGACGGGCCGGTCATCTTTGATTGCTTGGTTGAAAAGCACGAGAACTGTTTTCCGATGATCCCGTCAGGCAAAGCACATAACGACATGATGCTTGCCGGTGGTGATACGCAAGGTGTGATTGACGCAAAAGGGTCGGTCTTGGTGTAACGCGTTTTCTGACAAAGAAAACGGACCGGGAGCTTCGAACGTTTCCGGCTACTAAATCAGATGAAGAGGACAGTCAGATGTCAGCCCTAAAACTAAAAAAAGGCTCTACCAGCCACTCCGCCTACAACCTGCGCCCGAACTTTTCGGATGTAATCGAGCGTCATACCCTTGCTGTTCTGGTCGAAAACGAACCCGGTGTTCTGGCCCGCGTCATCGGGCTGTTTTCAGGCCGCGGCTATAACATTGACAGCCTGACCGTGGCCGAGGTGGATCACACCGGTCACCGCAGCCGGATCACGATTGTCACTTCAGGCACACCCCAAGTGATCGAGCAGATAAAAGCGCAGCTTGGCCGGATCGTTCCCGTTCACGAGGTTCACGACCTGACCGTCGAGGGCCCGTCGGTTGAACGGGAATTGGCGATGTTCAAAGTAACGGGAACAGGTGACAAGCGCGTCGAGGCACTAAGGCTTGCGGATATTTTCCGCGCGAACGTCGTGGACAGCACCCTTGAGACCTTTGTCTTCGAGATCACCGGAGCGCCCGACAAGATCGATGCTTTCGCTGACCTAATGCGCCCCTTAGGGTTGTCTGATGTGGCACGGACGGGCGTTGCCGCCCTGCCCCGTGGCGACTAGGCCATCTCGGCCTGACGTTCCTGAACATAACGAGGCCGTCTGCTGGGAAATTGAACGATTTTAGCAGGCGGTTGTACGTCAGGCACGACATTGGCCTGTTCAATCAACTTGGCCGGTAAATCAACGTCCAACTTTTGTTGTACAACGCGTGGATTCGTTGCTGTTCTAAGTTTGCTGGTCGACGTCACTTCGAATTCAACAAGGTCTCCAGCATCAAAATTAGTGGATTGGCAGCTTGGTGATCCCGCAAAAAACGCCAAGTCCCCGTGATCTTCGCACCAAAAGACGGCCTTTTGATCGGACTCATCGCTCCAAAGCACTACACCGTACATATTTTAACACTCCCACTTTCATACTATCACTGGTTGGATAGTTGCGAACTTTCAATGGTTTGTCGATTTTTTTGCGGTGCCAATTTGTGTCGTTCGCACCCAAATCTGACGCCAATTAGCGTCAATGGCTTGCAAATCTGTCGGAATCTGCACAATCTAGGGTAGATACGGATGTAGGGGTGGCCAAGATAGAAAATTCGGCGAAGATCAGGTCGGTATTTGGTGAGAACCTGAGGCGTCTCTCCCAAGATCAACCATCGATTACCGTGTTGGCCAGTAAACTTGGCATCAACCGAACTCAATTTAACCGATATCTGTCTGGCGAAAGCTTTCCCAGACCGGATATCCTTGCCCGCATCTGTGCTTATTTTGACCTAGACGCACGTATTTTGCTTGAACCTCTGGCCGAAATGGCACCGCCGCCGTCGCCGCCGCTTGGGCATTATATGACCGATTTTCTAGTTTCAAACTCCAGTGTCATTCCGGAAAGTGTTTTTCCCAGCGGATTTTATCGGTTCTCGCGGCGCAGCTTCATTGATGGGGCCGTTTTCGTAATCGGGCTGGTCTATGTATTTCGCGAAGGCGATGCCACGTATCTGCGCGGCTATGAGACAACCAAGGCCATGCGCATGCAGAGCCTTCCCACCATGGCCAAATACCGCGAATTTCGCGCGGTCGTGTTGCAGCAAGAGGAAGGGCTGGCAATCATCGCGGGGCGCAAAAATGCAATGACCACTTCGTTTAACTATCTTGGGCGTGCGGCGTCATTCGGGAACAACTTTTGGGTCGGCTACACCACCCGCACCATTCCCGAAGCGGCAGTTGGTGTGCGCGTGACGCGTCTGGTCTATGAATACCTCTCCCAAGACACGTCCAGCATCCTCGCGGCGGCCCGCAGCAAGGGCTTTTTTCCGGCTGAGGATCTTGCCCCATTTCACCAGCGTTTACTGCGCCCGACCCAGAAATTTGCCTGATCCGGCACCTGCACAATGTCGCAGCCGTGAAAAACAGGTCGTTAAACGCACGCATCTGCCGTCTCTTTGGGACTAACCTTGTTGCACCAGCAAGGAGAGCATTATGAACATGTCCCCTACCGATCTCAGCACGGTTCGCCGCCCGATTGAACAGGCAAATGGCCTTTCCAATGCCCACTATATTGATCCTGCAGTTTTTGCAGAAGAACGCCAGGCGGTGTTATTCAATAATTGGCCGGGACTTGCCACCGCGTCTGACGTGCCCGAAATCGGAGATGCGGTGCCGCTGACGTTTCTGGGAATGCCCCTTTTGATCGTACGTGACAGGTCGGGTCAGGTGCGGGTGTTTCAAAACACATGTCGCCATCGTGGGATGATTTTGGTGGATGCCCCGCGCAAGATTGATGGCGCGATCCGCTGCCCTTACCATAGCTGGTGCTACAGCACCGAGGGACGGTTGGTATCGACGCCCCATGTCGGGGGGCCGGGCCAGAACACCCACCAAGGGATCGACCGCGCCCTGCTGGGCCTTTTCGAGATTCGCAGCCATGTCTGGATGGATGTCATCTGGATCAACATTTCCGGCACCGCGCTGCCGTTTGAACAGGCCAATGCCGACTTGATCGCGCGGTGGGCTGAATTTGACAAACCGTTGCATCACGGGGGGGCCGACAGCCGCTTTCAACTCAGCGTGAATTGCAATTGGAAGTTGGCCGTCGAGAATTATTGCGAGAGCTATCACTTACCGTGGGTACACCCGGGCCTGAACAGCTATTCCCGCCTCGAAGATCACTATCACATTGAAAAATCTGGCCACTACTCTGGCCAAGGGACACTGGTCTACCGCCAGATCAAGGGGGAGGATGGCCTATCATTTCCAGATTTCGCCGATCTATCAGACAAGTGGGACACTGCTGCAGAATACGTAACCGTTTATCCCAATGTGCTGATGGGCGTACATCGCGACCATACGTTCGCGATCATCCTGGTGCCTGAAGGCCCTGAAAAGACTACTGAAAACGTTCATCTTTACTATGCGGAGGCGGAAACGGACCCTGGGCTTCGCGCCCGCAATACAGATCAATGGAAACACGTGTTCGAAGAAGACATCTTTGTCGTCGAAGGCATGCAGCGCGGACGGCATGGGGTTCAGTTTGATGGCGGGCGGTTTTCACCCGCAATGGACGGCCCCACGCATATGTTTCACGATTGGATCGCATCAAGGCTGGAAGCCCATCGCGCAGCGCCATGAACGATCTAAACGATCGGCTTTTAGCGGCGCATAGGGTCTATGACCAACCCGCGTTAGTCGCGCTGTATACCGAAGCCGCAGCGGCCGCCGATGAACCGGATGCCAAGGGTTTTTATCTGACCCAAGCCTATGTTTACGCTCTGGAACTTGGACATCCTGACGCGCCCGTCCTTCGGGCCGACCTGATCAGAATGGGTCGCGAAACTCCGCTTTAGCTGAAAACCGGCGGGCGCTTTTGCGGCCAGCGGGTCGCCTCATGCCAATGCTGTGCCAATTTCAGCAGCATCGCATCGCTGC
>JAPKCR010000006.1 GCA_026421135.1 Sulfitobacter sp.
GCCCCAAAGGCGCGTTGCATGGCCACCGTGTTTTAACCGGCCACTTGCCGGGCGTATCGCTGAGCCATGATATCTTGGGCAAACCAGATGACTGCCTGTGGACCCCTGCAGATTGGGCGTGGATTGGCGGGCTATTCGATGTTCTGATGCCGGGGTTGGCTTTGGGCGTACCGGTGGTCGCGGCACGGATGGCCAAGTTTTCACCGCAAGAGTGCATCCGCATCATCAAAGAGGGCGGCGTCCGAAATGTGTTCTTTCCGCCCACAGCCCTGCGCATGCTCAAAGCAGCGGACACACAGATAGAAAACCTGCGCACCGTAGCATCAGGTGGCGAACCTTTGGGCGCGGAAATGCTGGCTTGGGGGCAGAAGGCATTTGGCCTTTCGATCAACGAATTTTATGGCCAGACAGAATGCAACATGGTCGCGTCAAGCTGTGGCGTTCGATTTCCAGCCCGTGCGGGATGTATCGGTAAAGCAGTGCCAGGACATCAACTGGCCGTACTCTCCAACGAGGGCGTGCCAACAACCGACGAGGGCGATGTCGCGGTCCGGCGCGGATCGGCTTCGATGATGCTGGGCTATTGGCAACGCCCGCAGGACACCGCAGATAAATTCCGTGGCGACTGGATGATAACCGGCGATCGTGGCATTTGGGAGGGCGACTATCTGCGCTTTGTCGGCCGCGAGGACGACGTGATTACATCGAGCGGCTACCGCATTGGCCCTGCCGAGATCGAAGATTGCCTAATGACCCACCCGGACGTTGCCACCTGCGGAGTCGTCGGCAAGCCTGATGCGGTACGCACCGAAATCGTCAAAGCCTATGTGGTGCGTAAACCAGACAGTGCAGTGACCGCAGAGACCCTGCAAGACTGGTGCAAAACCCGTCTGGCCAATTATTCCTACCCGCGTGAAATTGCCTTTCTGGATGCCTTGCCGATGACCGTTACCGGCAAGGTAATCCGCAAGGACCTCAAGGCGCTATCCATTCGTGAGCTGCAAGTATGACCGCCGCCGCGTTACCCCAATCAAGGAGACACACATGAAGCTGACCTCGCAGGCGCTGCCCTCATCGACAGGCTTCAAAGCCAACGAAGCCGCCCATCTTGACGCGTTGCAAACAGTGCGCGACGCATCCGAGGCCGCCGCTTTCGGGGGCGGCGAGAAAGCCCGCACCCGCCATGAAAGCCGTGGCAAAATGTTGCCGCGTGAACGGGTGGCGAACCTGCTTGACCCCGGATCGCCATTTCTTGAAGTCGGCGGGCTGGCCGCACACGGGCTCTATGGCGGCGCGGCCCCTTGTGCGGGCGTTATCGCGGGCGTGGGGCAGGTGCACGGCATCGACTGCATGATCGTGTGCAATGATGCGACGGTAAAGGGTGGCACCTATTTCCCGATGAGCGTGAAAAAGCACCTGCGCGCCCAAGAGATCGCCGAGGAAAACCATCTGCCTTGCATCTATCTGGTCGACAGCGGCGGCGCGAACCTGCCCAATCAGGACGAGGTTTTTCCAGACCGTGACCATTTTGGCCGGATTTTCTATAACCAAGCGCGGATGAGCGGCAAGGGCATCCCCCAGATTGCCGTGGTCATGGGCTCTTGCACGGCAGGCGGTGCTTATGTGCCCGCCATGTCCGATGTGTCGATCATCGTCAAAGAACAGGGCACCATATTTTTGGCGGGTCCGCCGCTGGTCAAGGCCGCAACTGGCGAAGTCGTTACAGCCGAAGACCTTGGCGGCGGTGACGTGCATACCCGACTGTCTGGCGTGGCGGATTATCTGGCCGAAGACGACGCCCACGCGCTGGCCCTTGCGCGCCGCGCTGTCGCTGGGTTGAACCGCGCCAAACCTGCAACCGTTCAGTGGCAACCAAGCGAAGAACCGGCCTATGACCCCGCAGAAATGCTCGGCGTGGTGCCCGCCGATCTGCGCACTCCCTATGACATTCGAGAGGTCATCATGCGGTTGGTCGATGGCAGCCGTTTCGATGAATTCAAAGCACGGTTCGGCGAAACACTGGTCTGCGGTTTTGCCCATGTCAAAGGCTGTCCCGTTGGGATCATCGCCAATAACGGTGTGTTGTTCTCGGAATCAGCACAGAAAGGCGCGCATTTCGTTGAACTGTGTTCGCACCGTAAAATTCCGCTGGTGTTCTTGCAAAATATCACCGGTTTCATGGTTGGCCGCAAATACGAAAACGAAGGTATCGCGCGTCACGGGGCCAAGATGGTCACGGCCGTTGCATCGACCAATGTGCCGAAAATCACCATGCTGGTCGGCGGGTCATTTGGTGCGGGCAATTATGGCATGGCGGGGCGGGCCTATTCCCCGCGCTTTATGTGGACATGGCCCAATTCGCGCATATCGGTGATGGGCGGTGCCCAAGCCGCGGGCGTGTTAGCAACCGTCAAGCGAGATGCGATCGAGCGGGCAGGCGAAAGTTGGAGCGCCGAGGACGAAGCAGCGTTCAAGCAGCCCACCATTGATATGTTCGAGGAACAGTCCCATCCGCTTTATGCATCGGCACGGCTGTGGGATGACGGCGTGATCGACCCGCGCAAAAGCCGCGATGTGCTGTCGCTGTCGCTCAAGGCCAGTTTGAATGCACCAATCGAGGATACACGCTTTGGCGTGTTCCGGATGTAAGGGGATCGCCATGACAAAAACATTACAACAGATCGTCGATGCCAACCCGGACGCGGAAACATTCCGCTTTGGCGACAACCCAAGGCTTTGTGCCGAGATCATCGCCTTGGTGCGTGCCGGCACCAAAACAGCCACCTGCGAAGCCGCATCAGCCTATGGCGCTGGTGGGGATGCTTATCCCGAAGTGGGCCGCCGGGATATCGCGCTGAACTGGGATGGAACGCCCGCCTTTATGATCGAAACGGTCGAGGTGTCGACCCGCCGGTTCAATGAGATGGACGCAGAATTCGTCGCGGCACAGGGCGAATTCCGTGATCTGGACCACTGGCGTGCAAGTTACGAGGCCTATTTCAAACGGAACGGCGGGTTCGCCCCAGACATGAAGCTGATGTGCGAACGCTTCACTTTAATCGAGGATTACGCCGATGTTTGACACCATATTGATTGCGAACCGCGGAGAGATCGCCTGTCGCGTGATGGAAACGGCCCAGTCTATGGGCGTGCGCTGTGTGGCGGTCTATTCGGATGCGGACAGGTCGGCCAAGCATGTCGCGATGGCAGATACGGCCGTGCATATTGGCGGATCGGCCCCTGCGGACAGCTATTTGCGCGGGGATGTGATTATTCAGGCAGCACTGGACACAGGCGCGCAGGCGATCCATCCGGGCTATGGCTTTCTGTCAGAGAATCCCGATTTCGTTGACGCAGTCGCGGCAGCGGGGCTGGTGTTTATTGGGCCATCCGCAAAAGCGATCCGCGCAATGGGATTAAAAGACGCCGCTAAGGCATTGATGATAAAGGCAGGCGTCCCTGTGGTGCCGGGCTATCATGGTGCGGATCAGGACGATGATTTGCTAAAGTCCGAGGCGGGCAAGATCGGCTATCCGGTTTTGATCAAGGCCGTTGCGGGCGGTGGCGGCAAGGGCATGCGTCTGGTCGAAGCTGCGAATGGCTTTCAGGCCGCACTGGACAGTGCCCGCTCAGAAGCCAAGACCGCCTTTGGCAATGCCGACGTGCTGGTTGAGAAGTTCGTGACCAAGCCTCGTCACATCGAGGTGCAGGTATTTGGGGACGGCACAAACGCGGTGCATCTTTTTGAACGCGATTGCTCGCTTCAGCGCCGCCATCAAAAGGTGATCGAAGAAGCACCAGCCCCCGGCATGACAACCGAGATGCGGGCGGCCATGGGGCAGGCGGCAGTTACGGCGGCCGAGGCGATTGGTTACGCTGGCGCAGGCACAATCGAATTTATCGTGGACGGGTCTGACGGACTGCGCCCCGACGGGTTCTTTTTCATGGAAATGAACACGCGGTTGCAGGTCGAACACCCAGTGACCGAGGCGATAACCGGCGTTGATCTGGTTGAGTGGCAATTGCGCGTCGCGGCGGGGGAAAGTTTGCCCCAGCAACAAGGCGAGCTGGGCATAAACGGTCACGCCTTTGAGGCGCGCTTGTATGCAGAGGACGTGCCAAAAGGGTTTCTGCCCGCGACCGGCACGCTGACCCATCTGGAATTCCAGCAAGGGTGCCGTGCAGATAGCGGCGTGCGGGCAGGTGACACAATCAGCCCGTTCTACGATCCGATGATTGCCAAGATCATTGTGCATGGACCAACGCGGGAAATCGCCCTGTCCAAACTGCGGTCTGCGTTGAAACATTGCGAAGTTGGCGGCACCGTCACCAACCTTGCTTTTCTAGGTGCGCTAGCAGGGCATCAGGGGTTTGGCGCAGGCGACGTGGATACCGGGCTGATCGGCCGCGAGATCGACAGCCTGACCGTCGCACCTGATGTGCAGCCGCGTCATGCGGCTTTGGCAGGCATGGCGGCTTTGGGTCTGCTTGACCCCGCAGAGGATGCAGGGTTCACCTTGTGGGAACCTCTGCTGCATCATGTCGGCCTGACCTGGGGCGACGAGGATCACCTGTTGAAGGTGCAGGTGATGTCGCCGAACAAACAGCTTTGGCAGGTGGACGGGACCGAGGTTGCGGCCCAACGTGTCGGGGGCGGCTGGCAAGTCGGCGGGCAAACCGCGGCCGCAGTCGCGGTGCATGCGGGGCAGGTCACTGTCTTTGATGGCTATGGTCTGGTGTTTGATGTCATCGATCCGCTGGCCCGCGCTGCCGGAGGCCATGGCGATGGCAATTTGGTCGAAGCGCCGATGCCGGGGCTGGTACGCAGTGTCGATGCTGTCGTGGGACAAGCTGTCGCCAAAGGGGACAGGCTAGCGGTGCTAGAGGCAATGAAGATGGAACACAGCCTGCTGGCCGCGCGCGATGGTATCGTAGCCGAAGTGTTGGCTGTTGCGGGCGATCAGGTCGAAGCAGGGGCAGCCCTTGTCCGGCTAGAGGCCGAAGCCGAGGAGGAAGCCGCATGATCACGCTGCATCATGCGGAGCAGACCCGCTCAATGCGGACGCTGTGGCTGCTGAACGAGTTGGACGTGCCGTTCGAAGTGGTCGTGCACCCGTTCGACAAATCCCTGCGCGACCCTAGCTATTTGGCGATTTCGCCAGCTGGAAGGGTCCCATCGTTGGAAATCGACGGGCAGACCATGTTCGAGACAGGGGCCATCGCCGAATACCTGTGCGAGCGGTTTAGCCCCGAGAGCCTTGGCCGGATGCCCGGTTCTGATGACCGGATGGCGTGGCTGGTCTGGATGCATTTTGCCGAAACTTTGTCACAGCACTGCGCGGCGCTGACCCAGCAACATATAGCACTGCGGGACGATGCTATGCGCAGCCCGATTGTAATGAAGCTGGAAGCCGCTAGGGTAGTGAAATGCTATGACGCGATCGAAGCGCAGCTGGAGGGGCGCGACCATCTTTTAAGCAGTGGTTTTACGGCGACAGACATCGGAGTGGGGCAAGCGGTTTACATGGCGCAACACTTTGCCAAGTTAGACGCGCATCCACGGGTGGCTGATTGGTACGGGCGCATTTCCAGACGGGAAGGTTTCCAAGAATCACTGCCCCAAGGGGCACCATTGTTTGCGCAGACGTTTTTCGAACCTTGGCCCATCGTGTAAGGCCAATGGCGTTATCTTTAGTTTATTTGGCGAAATGAAGGGGAGGGACGAACATGGACAAAGGCGTTTGCGAGATTTTCGAGGTGGGACCACGGGACGGGCTTCAGAACGAGGCGCGGGAAATTCCGGTGGCCGAAAAGATCGCGCTGGTCGATCTGCTAAGCCGGGCAGGGTTCTCACGGATTGAAGTCGCCAGCTTTGTCAGCCCGAAATGGGTGCCGCAGATGGCAGGTTCGGCCGATGTGTTGGCAGGGATCAAGCGCGCTGATGGGGTCCGCTATGCCGCGTTGACCCCCAATATGCACGGCTATGAGGATGCAGTCGCCGCGAAAGCGGACGAGATTGCGATCTTTGCCTCGGCCAGCGAGGGGTTCAGCCAGAAAAACATCAATGCGAGCATCGAAGAGGCGTTTGAACGCTTTGCCCCCATTTTGGAAGAAGCACGGCATGTGGACATTCCAGTCAGAGGCTATGTTTCCTGCGTCATCAAATGCCCCTATGACGGCGTGATCGCCCCCGCAAAAGTTGCCGAGGTTGCAGACCGGTTGTTTTCGATGGGCTGCTATGAGGTGTCGCTAGGCGATACCATCGGTGCCGGCACGCCTGACAGCATTGCCAAGATGCTTCTGGCGGTGCGCGATGTTGTACCGGTTGGCCGTCTGGCGGGCCATTTTCACGACACCAACGGGCGGGCGATCGACAATATTGACGCCTCCTTGTCTATGGGAGTGCGGGTGTTTGATGCGGCTGTGGGCGGTCTTGGGGGGTGTCCCTTTGCGCCCGGAGCCGCAGGCAATGTCGCGACCGAAACGGTGAATGCACATCTGACCGCGCTCGGGTATAAAACAGGGCTGGATCAAGCCTTGATCGAGGAAGCGGCTACGATGGCACAGCAGATGAGGAACGGCTGATGTTCGAGACGATACGGCTCGGGACAGATCCGCGCGGGGTGGCAACACTGACGCTGGCGCGCGAGGAAAAGCACAATGCGATGTCTGCGCAAATGATAGCAGAGCTGACAGAGGCGGCGGCGCAGCTTGCTGCAGATGACGCGGTGCGCGTCGTTGTCTTGACCGGTTCAGGCAAATCGTTTTGCGCAGGCGGCGATCTGGGCTGGATGCAGGCGCAGCGCGATATGGATGCGCCGACACGGTCAGCCGAGGCTGGCAAATTGGCCGCGATGCTGGGGGCATTGAATGCACTGCCCAAGCCGTTGATCGGGCGGGTTCAGGGCAACGCGTTTGGCGGCGGCGTCGGCATGGCCGCGGTGTGTGATGTTGCCATTGGTGTGGATACCCTCAAGATGGGGTTTACCGAAACGCGGCTGGGCATCATTCCCGCCACGATCGGCCCCTATGTACTGGCCCGCATGGGTGAAGGACGTGCGCGGCGCGTGTTCATGTCCGCGCGGCTGTTTGGCGCTGGGGAAGCAATGGATTTGGGCCTGCTGGCGCGGGTTGTGGCGGCAGGCGACCTTGATGCCGCGATTGAAGCTGAAGTCGTGCCCTATCTGTCATGTGCACCCGGTGCTGTCGCAGCGGCAAAGCAATTGGCGCGGGATCTAGGGCCAAGGATTGACGCCGAGGTTGTCGCCCAAACCATCGCAGCACTTGCTGCAAGATGGGAGACTGACGAGGCTGCCGAGGGAATTGGTGCCTTTTTCGACAAACGCAAACCCGCATGGAACAACGTTTGACTGCGACCCATACTGGGTTCCCTCGGGCGAGAAAGAACTTCTGAGAGGGCATGATGCGGATTTTATTTACGGGCGGAAGCGGCAAGGCGGGGCGGCATGTCGTCCCCTATCTGATTGACCAAGGGCATCAGGTGTTGAATGTCGATCTAAAGCCGCTGGACCATCCCGGTGTCGATAACCGCATCGCTGATATGACCGATGCAGGGCAGATGTTCGACGTTATGCAAAGCTATGCAAATCTGGGAGAACTGGAACCGGGCCATGGTGTGCCGCGTTTTGACGCTGTTGTGCATTTCGCAGCGATCCCGCGCATCCTGATCCGGTCCGACAACGAAGTTTTTCGTGTGAACACCCTTGGCACCTATAACGTCATTGATGCCGCGCTAAAGGCAGGGGTGCGCAAGGTGATCTTTGCGTCCTCCGAGACGACATACGGTATCTGCTTTGCAGATGGCGAGGTAAAGCCGCAGTATATTCCGGTGGACGAGGCGCACCCGACTGTCCCGCAAGACAGCTATGCCATGTCAAAGGTCTGTAACGAAGCGACAGCGCAGAGTTTTCAGGCGCGTACCGGGGCTGACATTTACGGGCTTCGAATCAACAACGTGATCGAACCTGATGAATATGCGCAAATTTTTCCCGACTTTATTGATGACCCCGACCAGCGCCGCCGCAATATCTTTGCCTATATCGATGCCCGCGATCTGGGGCAGATGGTGGCCCGCTGTCTTGAGACTGACGGGTTGGGCTATGAAGTGTTCAATGTTGCGAATGACGACCACTCGGTGGACCGGACAACATCGGAATTGATAGCGCAGTACTATGCAGATGTCCCGCAAACCCGCGATATGGCCGAAAACGAGACATTCTTTACCAACAAGAAGGCGCGCAGGCTGCTTGGCTTTGCGCCGAAACATAGCTGGCGGGATTATATCGACGCGGCTCGGAATTAGGCAGCCGTACAGCCGGGGATTGGCCCGCAGTACAGCGGTGAAACGGAACGCTTCAAATGTGGCGGGTTCGGTTGACCCTGACGAGGCAGCGGAGTAAACCCCATTCAGTTAGGTTTGCCGCCTGACAGGTAAGGCGCATAGCCGCGCCACATACGCAAAGGAGCTTCCCCTTGGACGAGATGATGCGGGAATACCTGCCGATCCTTATTTTCTTGGCTGTGGCCATTGGTCTTGGCCTTGTTTTGATGTTGGCTGCCGTGGTGATCGCGGTGCGCAATCCGGACCCGGAAAAAGTATCTGCCTACGAATGTGGCTTTAACGCATTTGACGATGCGCGGATGAAATTCGACGTGCGGTTCTATCTCGTGTCGATTCTTTTTATTATTTTTGATCTCGAAATTGCATTTCTCTTTCCCTGGGCGGTCGCCTTTCAGGATGTGAGCATGGCAGGTTTCTGGTCGATGATGGTTTTCTTGGCCGTGCTGACCGCCGGTTTTGCATATGAGTGGAAAAAGGGAGCATTGGAATGGCAGTAGCAGCCGCCGGGGCCAATGTGGCCGGAATGGACCGCGATGTGGCCACCCAAAACCTGAATAAAGAACTGCAAGACAAAGGGTTCTTGCTGACCTCGACCGAAGATTTGATCAATTGGGCCCGTACTGGATCGCTGCACTGGATGACATTCGGTCTGGCGTGCTGTGCTGTCGAAATGATGCACACTTCGATGCCGCGTTATGACCTTGAACGGTTCGGCACAGCGCCGCGCGCATCCCCGCGCCAGTCTGACCTGATGATCGTGGCGGGCACATTGACCAACAAGATGGCACCGGCCTTGCGCAAGGTATACGACCAGATGCCCGAACCTCGTTATGTGATCTCGATGGGATCCTGCGCCAATGGCGGCGGCTATTACCACTATAGCTATTCCGTGGTGCGCGGCTGTGACCGGATCGTGCCCGTCGACGTTTATGTACCCGGCTGCCCACCTACGGCAGAAGCGCTGTTGTACGGCATCATGCAGTTGCAGCGCAAAATGCGCCGCACTGGCACAATTGTTCGCTAAGGGGCTGATATGTCAGAACAACTGAACGAACTAGGTTCCTACATCGAAGCCAAACGCCCCGACTGCATCTTGGGCTGGGATATTACCTTTGGTGAGTTGAACATGGACGTGACCCAAGCGAATTTGCCGGGTCTCGTGGAATTCATCAGGAGCGACGCAACCTGCCGCTTTACGTCGCTGGTAGATATTACCGCAGTGGATTACCCTGGCCGTGCGAAACGGTTCGACGTGGTTTACCACTTTTTGTCGATGTTCCAGAACCACCGGATCCGCCTACGGGTCGCGGCCCGCGAAGAAGACATGGTGCCGTCGATCGTCGACATCCACCCGTCAGCCAACTGGTTCGAGCGTGAAGTATTCGACATGTTCGGTATCCTGTTCGCAGGTCACCCGGATTTGCGCCGGTTGCTGACCGACTATGGTTTCCGCGGTTACCCGCTGCGCAAGGATTTCCCGACCACGGGGTATACCGAAGTCCGCTATGACGAAGTCGAAAAGCGCGTTGTCTATGAACCTGTGTCCCTCGTTCAGGAATACCGCCAGTTCGACTTCATGTCACCGTGGGAAGGGGCCGAATACATCCTTCCTGGTGACGAAAAGCAGGAGGCCAAGTAATGGGTGGCATCTGGTGGTTTATACTTTCAGCCCTGACAATCATTCCGATGGTCCGGCTTTTGCCGTTCTTCGGGATCAACAAATACTGGTCTGTGGCCTGCGTTGTCCCCTTTGGCGTCATCGCCTTGCTGTGGTGGATGGGCGTCAAACTGGCCGAGTTGGAGCGTAAATGATGCTTACCAATATCGGGGGGCTTCCAGGAATAGTATTGATCCTTGTTTGGATCGTTAACTTCGTTGCTTTCTGGAAGCTTTGTCCTAAGGCCGGACTGTCGAAATGGTGGGCATTGGTTTTACTTTTCCCGCTTTTTTCCATCATTCTTCTTTGGGTGATAGCCTTCAAAAAATGGCCAACTGATAAAGGTGCTCTAGCATGATGGACGGTACCAAAGGTTTCGAAGACGCCCTGACCGGCGAACAGAAAATCCGCAATTTTAACATTAACTTTGGACCGCAACACCCTGCGGCACATGGTGTTTTGCGCCTGGTTCTTGAACTGAACGGCGAAATTGTTGAACGCTGCGACCCGCATATCGGCCTACTGCACCGTGGCACAGAAAAGCTGATGGAGAGCCGGACCTATCTGCAAAACCTGCCGTATTTCGACCGGCTGGATTACGTGGCCCCGATGAATCAGGAACATGCTTGGTGTCTGGCGATCGAAAAGCTGACCGGCGTCGAAGTTCCGCGCCGCGCCTCGTTGATCCGCGTACTCTACTCCGAAATTGGCCGTATCCTGTCGCATTTGCTGAACGTCACCACGCAGGCGATGGATGTGGGCGCTTTGACGCCGCCGCTTTGGGGTTTTGAAGAACGCGAAGATCTCATGATCTTTTACGAACGCGCCAGTGGTGCGCGTCTGCACGCGGCCTATTTCCGCCCCGGCGGTGTCCACCAAGATTTGCCGCCAGCTTTGCTGGACGATATCGAAACGTGGTCGCACAAGTTTTTGTCCGGATTCATGGTCGATATCGACGAATTGCTGACCGAAAACCGCATCTTTAAACAGCGCAATGCCGACATCGGCGTTGTCACGGCGCAAGACATCCAAGATTGGGGTTTTTCAGGCGTGATGGTGCGCGGATCCGGCATGGCTTGGGATTTGCGCCGCGCGCAGCCTTATGAATGCTACGACGAGTTTGAGTTCCAGATCCCGACCGGTGTGAATGGCGATTGCTATGACCGCTACCTTGTCCGCATGGAAGAGATGCGTCAGTCGACCTACATCATCCAGCAGGCCATCGCGAAACTGCGCGAACCCGAGGGGCAGGGCGATATCTTGGCCCGGGGCAAGATCACACCGCCCAGCAGGGCAGCGATGAAGACCGACATGGAAAGCTTGATCCATCACTTCAAGCTTTACACCGAAGGGTTCCACGTTCCCGCTGGCGAAGTCTATTGCGCGGTTGAAGCGCCCAAGGGCGAATTCGGCGTGTATCTTGTCGCCGATGGCACCAACAAACCCTACCGCGCAAAACTGCGCGCACCGGGGTATCTGCACCTGCAAGCAATGGATTACTTGGCCAAAGGCCACCAGCTGGCGGATGTCGCGGCGATCATCGGTACGATGGACATCGTCTTTGGCGAGGTCGACCGTTGAGCCGACCTGCCGTTTTCATTTTGCCAAATAAACTCCCGCCGGAGGCACCTGCCGCCTCTGCCAGAACGAAAGCCTGATCTGATGCTGCGCCGTCTACACCCTGACCAACCGACAAGCTTTGCCTTTACCCCTGACAACCAGGTATGGGCCGAAGCGCAGATCACTAAATACCCCGAAGGCCGTCAGGCCAGCGCGATTATACCGCTGCTGTGGCGCGCCCAAGAACAAGAAGGCTGGCTAAGCCGTCCTGCGATTGAACATGTATCTGAAATGCTGGGCCTTGCCTATATTCGTGGTCTTGAGGTCGCGACATTCTATTTCATGTTCCAGCTTCAGCCGGTGGGCAGCGTTGCGCATATTCAGGTGTGCGGCACTACGTCCTGCATGATCTGCGGCGCAGAAGACCTGATTGCGGTCTGCAAAGACAAGATCGCTGTTAAACCGCATGAAATCAGCGCCGATGGTAAATTTTCGTGGGAAGAAGTCGAATGCCTTGGGGCCTGTTCAAACGCGCCCATGGCCCAGATCGGCAAAGACTATTTCGAAGATCTGACCACCGACGGCTTTGCCGCGATGATCGACGATCTGGCAGCGGGTAAGGTACCTGTTCCGGGTCCGCAGAATGGCCGCTATGCTTCCGAGCCTTTGTCGGGATTGACCAGTCTCAAGGAATACGACAGCGGCAAGACCCAATATAACGCCAGCGCCCAGTTGGCCGTCGATATCGGTGACAGCATCAAGCGGATTGACGGGACAGAAGTCCCTTTTTCCGCACCTTGGCAAGGCAAAGATACTCGCAAAAAGTCACCCAAGGCAGCCAAGCGCGATGATCAGATGCCCCCGGCTGGCCCCGATGGTGCACAAGGCGGCCGGACCCCGGCAGAGCAAGCGGCACCGCGTGATGTGGGTGACAGTTCGGACAAAAAGTCGGAAGCCCCCGGCGAAGCAAAGGGTGTCGAAGCGATTGCCAAGCCTGCACAAGGCAGCGTCGCACCTGCGCCCAAAACACCCAAGTCCAAGCAAGGAATTGCTGTCTCGGCCGAGAAAAACGCCGAAGCGGCAGGTACAAAACCTGCAACGCTTGACGCGCCACGGGGCGGAACTGCGGATGATCTCAAGCTGATCAAGGGCATCGGTCCGAAGCTTGAAAAGCTGGTTAACTCACTGGGTTTCTTCCATTTCGATCAGGTCGCCAACTGGAGCGCAGATGAACTGGCATGGGTTGATGAGAACCTTGCAGGGTTCAAGGGGCGTGCCACCCGCGATACTTGGGTTGCACAGGCCAAAAGGCTGGCAGCAGGCGAAGAAACAGAATTCTCGTCCCGCGCCAAAAAAGATGGTATCTAACAAGAATAATAGATCATCTTGAATGGCAGAAAAGGGACGAACATGACAATTTTGACAGAAAAAGAACAATGTAAACAAGGGTGCACACGTTGGGGGGCTGGTATCGGCCTTGGTACTGCTCTCTTGTTTTGGCTGATCTTCGGATGGGGCTTTTTCCTGTCCTTGATTCTCGGCGTTATCTTTGGTGTGGCCGCGTTTTTCGTTCTGTCAAATATGTGGTGTGACAAGATTTCTGATGCACCTTTGACTACTTCTGCACCGACTTCTAGCGCAGCGGCTTCGGGATCTCCTGCAAAGGCAACCGCCGCACCTGCAAAGACAACCGCACCGGAAGCAAAGGCTGCACCAGAAGCACCTGCTACTCAGGCACCCAAGTCCGCTTCGGGTGGGAAAGCATCTGCTGACGTTGGCGGTGCCGCAACAGAGGCGACGGCAGGCACATCCGCTGCCGCAGCATCGGAAAAATCCGTGTTTTCTGGCATGAAGCCAAGTGCGCCGTTGAAAGGTCAACAAGAACTGGCCGGGCGCAAAGGCACCTATAAATACGAAGCGCCCAAGGCCGAGGTCGTCCCGGTCAAAAAAGCAGCAGCGCCGAAAAACGCCGCTGCACCCAAAAAGAAAGCGGTCAAATCTGCTGCACCTGCTGCGGCACCGACAGCGCCAGCGGCTTTTGCGGATATCCCTGCGGGCACAGTCGAAAGCCAACCCGAAACTCTGACGCAAGCACGTGCCGGTGGCGCGGATGACCTGAAGCTGATCAGCGGTGTGGGCCCCAGGTTGGAACAGACCTTGAATGAGCTTGGGTTCTATCACTTTGACCAGATCGCCAAATGGGGTCCACAGGAAATTGCGTGGGTTGACGCAAGGGTTCGCTTTAAGGGCCGTATTGCGCGGGACAACTGGATGGGGCAGGCGGCCACATTGGCCGCTGGCGGTGAGCCCCAAGTCGCTGCCCGCAAACCGAAAACCTAAAACCGGATATGGTGCCTGACAGATGACCGAGGAAGAGAACATCGCACTTGCCCGCAAGGGTCGGATGGTGGCGTTGGTCATAGCAGGCACCATGTTGCTTTGGATCGCGGTGCAGTGGATTGCACCGCAATTCGGACTGCCCGGGCGCTATGCTTTGTTGTTCGATTTTGCTGCTTTGGGTGCCCTGATCTGGGCGATGGTAAATATTTATCAGATGCGCAAAGCCCGCGCGGCAAGCCGCAACGAGTAAAAGTAAACGCGGTACGCCGCACAAGAATAGAACAGTAAGCGCAGCAGTGCTGCGAGACAAAAAGGGAAGCGACATGCTCCAGGATCAAGACCGCATATTTACCAATATCTACGGTATGCACGACCGGACGCTGAAAGGCGCGCAGGCGCGTGGCCATTGGGATGGCACGGCGAATATCCTGAAGAATGGCCGTGACTGGATCATCGACCAGATGAAGGCATCGGGCTTGCGTGGTCGCGGTGGTGCGGGTTTCCCGACTGGTCTGAAGTGGTCTTTCATGCCCAAGGAAAGCGACGGCCGCCCCAGCTATCTGGTGGTGAACGCTGACGAATCCGAACCGGGTACCTGTAAAGACCGCGAAATCATGCGTCATGATCCGCACACGCTGATCGAGGGGTGCCTGATCGCCAGCTTCGCCATGCAAGCCAAAGCCTGCTATATCTATATTCGCGGCGAATATATCCGCGAGAAAGAAGCACTTCAGGCCGCGATTGATGAGGCCTATGATGCGGGTCTGGTTGGCAAGAACGCCTGCAAATCCGGCTATGATTTCGACATCTACCTACACCACGGGGCAGGCGCGTATATCTGCGGCGAAGAAACTGCGCTGCTGGAAAGCCTTGAGGGAAAAAAAGGTATGCCGCGCATGAAGCCACCATTCCCAGCAGGGGCTGGCCTGTATGGTTGCCCGACTACGGTGAACAACGTGGAATCAATTGCTGTTGTGCCGACGATCCTGCGCCGTGGGCCCGAATGGTTCTCGAGCTTTGGTCGCCCCAACAATGCGGGTACAAAGCTGTTTGCGATTTCCGGTCACGTGAACAACCCTTGCGTTGTCGAAGAAGCGATGAGCATCGGTTTCGAAGAACTGATCGAAAAGCATTGTGGCGGTATTCGCGGTGGCTGGGACAACCTCAAGGCTGTTATCCCGGGCGGGTCGTCTGTACCGATGATCCCCGGCGCGCAAATGCGCGATGCGATCATGGATTTCGATTACCTGCGCGAGCAGCGGTCGGGTCTTGGCACGGCTGCGGTTATCGTCATGGACAATTCCACCGATGTGATCAAAGCGATCTGGCGTTTGGCCAAATTTTATAAACACGAAAGCTGTGGCCAGTGCACGCCATGTCGTGAGGGCACCGGCTGGATGATGCGCGTGATGGACCGACTGGTGACAGGCGATGCCGAACCCGAAGAAATCGACATGCTGCTGGATGTGACCAAGCAAGTTGAAGGTCACACAATCTGTGCCCTGGGGGATGCCGCCGCTTGGCCAATCCAAGGCTTGATCCGCCACTTCCGTGACGAAATAGAAGACCGTATCAAGCACAAGCGAACCGGTCGCGTCAGTGCCGTGGCGGCGGAATGATCATGGAAGCATTTGCCGCCTATAGCCACGCAATTACATCCCTTGCCCTTTGGGCGCTGCTTATGAGCGTCCTAGGTGCGTTATCGACCCGTGGGCGCAGCCCAGAAAACCGGTGCGACTGTGGCAAGCCCAAGCGTAATTACGACGATCCCTGGTATCGCAGTGAACGTGCGTTCATGAATGCTGTTGAAACATCCGGCCCGTTCATCGGGGCAACCGTTGCGGCCATTCTAATCGGTGCGTCGCCCTTCTGGGTAAATCTGTTCGCGTCGGCCTTTATCGTCGCGCGCCTTGCTATGGCGTTCGTCCATATTCGCACAACGCATCAACCAGCGCGGTCACTGTGTTTTGTCGCGGGCCTGATTTGCATACTAGCGTTGATCATCATGACGATCGTCGCGGCATTCTAGGCACGCGTGACTTTAGTGC
>JAPKCR010000332.1 GCA_026421135.1 Sulfitobacter sp.
GCTGTTTTATGAACAAATACCTGTGATAGCTTGATACCTTAGTCTAAATACCCGATATATACGCCACCCAAGCGGAGATTTACCCATGCGCGCTCGAATTTACCAACCATCACGAACAGCAATGTCTTCCGGCTCGGCCAAGACCCATATCTGGCTGCTGGAATTCGATCAGGAAAGCGCGCGCGAGGTTGATCCGTTGATGGGGTGGACGTCGTCGAGCGATACGCAGACGCAGGTACAGCTTCGTTTTGAGACGAAAGACGAAGCGGTGGAATACGCCCGCGTTCATGGCATCGACGCCATGGTTCAAGAGCCGCAAAAACGACGTTCCAACATCCGCCCCGGCGGCTACGGCGAAAATTTTGCCACCGCACGGCGTGGTTCCTGGACCCACTAGGTCAGACGAAACTAACAAATACGCTTACCCTGAAAAAGACGCTTCCCATTGGGCGGCGTCTTAGTTTTTTCACCAGATTGATGACACCGCTGCAGGTGCATTTTGGATTACAACGATCCAAACTCGCCCCTGCTGCGCCGATTACCTTAAAGGCTGCACATGACAATTACCCATCTCGTCACCCACTCCGGCGGCTTTCACGCCGATGAGTTACTGTCTTCTGTTATCCTGACCCGCCTTTTCCCCCAAGCTGAACTGGTGCGCAGCCGCGACGCGGCTTGGACCACGCCAGCGCCCGATAAAATCATCTATGATGTAGGACGAGAATACGACGCAAAGGCGCAGATTTTTGACCATCACCAGCGCCCCAACCCCTTGCGCGAAGATGGCCAGCCTTTCAGCTCGTTCGGATTGATCTGGGCACATTACGGGCGTGATTATTTGCGCGCCATGGACGTTCCCGAAACTGATATCGACGACATCCATAGCAGCTTTGATACCGGATTTGTCCTGCCGATCGACTTGGTGGATAACGGTGATCTGGCACCTGCGACGGCCGGGCAGCTAGCCGGCCTGACGTTGCCCGCGCTTTTGGGTACGCTAAAGCCGGTTTTCGACAATCGAAGCCCGAATGCAGACGATCAGGCATTTGCCGCAGCGCTGCCCATTGCCCGCGCTTTCATCGAAGGGTCGCTTGCTGGCAAAGCCGCCAAGCGCCGCGCCGAGGCTGTTGTGCTGCAGGCAATCGAAACTGCCGCTACTGCGCGCGTCCTAGAGTTGCCGATGGGGATGCCATTCCGCAGTGCAATCGAAACCGCCGGTGCCGATCACCTGTTGTTTGTTGTCCATCCACGCGACGCAGATTGGGCGATCACCGGTATTCGCCTAAGCGGGGACGGTTTTGACCAACGTGCTGATTTGCCAGCTGCTTGGGCGGGTCTTACGGATGCCGAGCTTGAGCAGGCTTGCGGTGTTGCTGGTGCCAAATTCTGTCACAACGGTCGGTTTATTGCAGTCGCATCGACCCGCGCCGCCGCGCTTGAGATGGCTGATCTTGCAGTCAAAGTTGCAGTGCAGGATCAACTCACGGCACCGCAAAACGCTTAGCACCGCGATTGCGGATGCGCCTTGCCCTTGCCCGCCACGGGGATAGACTGGCGGTCAATCAGGCGCAGGTACATCCGTGAAAGATCAACTTAGGCAACTGCCCCAAATAGAGGCGATGCTGGCCTATCCCGCCATACAGGCTGTCGTTGAAGCTTATAGCCGAGATGAGGCTGTCGCCGAACTGCGTCTGGCCCTTGCGGGTCTGCGAAATGCAATCACCAAAGGCGATACTGTGCAACTGCCAGATTTCGCAGGGGATGCGTTCGCGGATGCCCTTCGGGTGTCGATAGACCAAGCGCGCCGCCTTAATTTGCGTCCCGTGGTGAACGCGACGGGGATTATCATTCACACCAATCTGGGCCGCGCACGGCTTGCACCGCAAGCGATTCAAGCCATGCATGACGTGGGTGCGAATGCATCGAATCTCGAGCTGAATTTAATCACTGGCAAACGCGGCTCTCGCTATGATCATGCCGAGGCGCTGATTTGCGACCTTACGGGCGCAGAGGCCGCACTGATCGTGAACAATTGCGCCGCTGCCGTTGTGCTAAGCCTAATGGGCACCGCGATGGGGCGCACAGTAGTCGCGTCGCGGGGCGAGTTGATTGAGATCGGCGGTTCGTTTCGCCTGCCAGATGTCATTGTCCAAAGCGGTGCAACCCTGCGCGAGGTTGGTGCGACAAACAAAACCCGGCTGAGTGACTATGCGGACGCGATTGATGACGACACTGCCGTCTTGCTGAAAAGCCACACCAGCAACTTCAAGATCATCGGCTTCACCTCGGCACCCGACAGGCACGATCTGGCGAAACTTGCCAAAGATCGGAACCTTATCTTGATGGAGGATCTGGGCAGTGGTGTCCTGATCGATCTGTCACCTTATGGCATGACCGACGAACCTGTCGTCGGCGACATCCTGAAGGCGGGCGTTGATGTGGTGATGTTTTCCGGTGACAAGTTGTTGGGTGGCCCACAAGCCGGGATTATTGCGGGCAAAGCCGATGTGATTGCCAAGCTGCGGTCACATCCGCTGCTGCGGGCCTTGCGGATCGACAAGCTCTCGCTTGCAGCACTCGAGGCAACGCTGCGTCTTTACCGTGCCCCACATGACCCGTTTAAAACGATCCCTGTTCTCAGGATGCTTTCGGAACCTTTGGCCGATGTGCAGGCGCGTGCCAGCTTGCTTGCAGTCCAGCTTGATGGGGTGGCGACTGTTTCAGTTGTTCCTTCGGCGGCATATGTCGGCGGCGGATCACTGCCCCAGCAAGACCTGCAAAGCTATTCTGTCAGCATTTCCTGCCCCGATATGACAGCTGACACGTTGGCCGATGCGTTGCGGCGGGCCCATGTCCCCATAATCGGCCGCATTCATCAAGCGCAGGTTCTGCTGGATATGCGCACAGTGGCGGATGCTGAACTGCCGTTGATCGTCGACGCCATTGGCCAAGCAATTTCACAATGACGTCGGCCTGCGTCATTGTGATCGGGCATGTGGACCACGGTAAAACCACGCTTGTGCGTGCCTTGACCGGCATGGAAACCGACACGTTGGCGCAAGAAAAGCAGCGTGGATTGTCGATCAATTTAGGCTTTGCCTATTGCCGCTATCCCTCTGGCACCGTTGATCTGATAGACGCGCCGGGGCACGAAGATTTCATTCGTGCGATGGTCGCAGGTGCCACCGGTGCGCAGGCGGCGCTGTTGGTCGTCTCCGCCGTCGATGGCATTGCCCCTCAAACGATAGAGCATCTGCGCATCGCAAAATTGCTCGACGTTGCTGTGAGATTTGTCGCGGTGACCAAAGTTGATCTGGTGCCTCCCGCTGAGTTGGAGGCATGCCTTGAAACGCTCGGTCAAGTCCTCGCAACGCATGATTTGAGGGACGTGCCGCTAGTCCCCGTTTGCGGCGGGTCGGATATTGGCATCCAGTCCCTACATCGAGGACTAGAGGGATTATTGGACGAAATACCTGTTGTGCAATGCCCTAAGTCCAGTTTTCTGCCCATTGATCGGGTTTTTACGATGGCCGGGCTGGGAACCGTCGTGACAGGTACATTGCTGGGCGGGGATATGGCTGTATCAGAGACCGTCGTGCTGCACCCCCAGAACCAACCTTTGACGATCCGCGGCTTGCAGTCGCGCGGTGCTGCCCGTGATCATGTTGCACGGGGTGAACGGTCGGCGGTCAATCTACGGGGCATAGCAGCGGATGAAATCCCACGTGGGGATGTGCTGTGCGCTGGTGGTGACTTTGCCGCGACCAATTGCATGGACGTCCAGATCGCATTGCTTGACGACGCAGCAAGGCCGATCAAACACATGTCTGACCTCAGGGTGCTTTTCGGCACGACCCACACCGTCGCAACCCTGCGCCTGATGGGGGGGGGTCACGTCACGCAAGGGAAAGCGGCCTTCGCTCAACTGCGCTTTGACAAGCC
>JAPKCR010000333.1 GCA_026421135.1 Sulfitobacter sp.
GCGACGGCAAGTTGGGCCGCCAAGCCCAGGTTGCAAGCGATCTGCTAGAGCTTGGCGATGTGGTGCTGGTGCGTCGTATGACCGCTGACAATGACGGGTCGTTCATCCGCTGGACATTGCGCCAGATCCCCGAAGTTCAGGGCGGTTTTGTCGCGATGGACGTGAACACCGGCCGGGTTATCTCGATGCAGGGCGGGTTCTCGTATCAGGCATCGGTGTTCAACCGTGCGACCCAGGCAAAACGTCAACCCGGCTCCTCCTTTAAGCCGTTTGTCTATGCAGCAGCGCTTGATAGCGGCTATACCCCTGCGACGATCGTGGTAGATGCCCCGATCGAGATCAACACTCCACAAGGGATGTGGCGCCCGCGAAATTCCTCCAACAAGTTTTATGGTCCCACGCCATTGCGCACAGGGATTGAACAGTCGCGTAACCTGATGACCATCCGTCTGGCCCAAGAGGTCGGGATGAACACCGTAGGGGACTATGCCGAACGCTTTGGCGTCTATGACAACCTGTCACCGGTTTTGGCCAACGCCTTGGGGTCTCAGGAAACCACGCTGTACCAGATGGTTTCAGCCTATGCGATGTTCGCAAATGGCGGCGAGCGGGTGCAACCGACCCTCGTTGACCGCGTACAAGACCGCTATGGCCGCACCGTCTATAAACACGATCAGCGGATCTGTAACGATTGCCAATTGACCAGCCTTGATCCCGGTCTTGGCCCACGCATCATTTCCAACCGCGAACGCGTGATGGACCCGATCACGGCCTATCAGCTGACGTCGATGATGAAGGGGGTTGTGGACCGCGGCACTGCCAAAGGGGCAATCAATCTGCCTGTTCCAATCGCCGGCAAGACAGGCACAACCAATGATGCCAAAGATGTTTGGTTCGTTGGCTTTTCCAGCAATATCGTTGCAGGTTGTTATATCGGTTTCGATAACCCACGGTCCTTGGGCAAAAGGGCCTATGGTGCGGGCATGTGTGGCCCTGTGTTCCAGCGGTTTATGAGCGAAGCCATCAAGAAATACGGCGGCGGCGCGTTCGAGGTGCCACCCGGTGGTTCATTCATTAACATCGACCGCTTCACCGGCGCGCGTTTGTCTGACAATGCCAGCGGACCAAACGTAGTGGCCGAGTACTTCCGCGATGGCGAGATGCCGTTGTTCGGGATCACCTTTGACGGTGGCTTTGCGATGGGGGCTGACCTGCCGCTGGTCGAAGAAGCGGGCGGTTCTGGCGCACGTGAAGTCACAACTTCGACGGGCAAGAAGGCTATCGTGGGGCCCAAAGCCAGCTTTGGCACCATCAGTTCAGGCGGGCTATACTAACCTCCGGAATACGCCAAGCGCTTGCTCCTACAGCAAGGCTGGTCTATCTCATACGCGGCCCCGGCATATCGGGGCCGCGATTAATTTAAAGGGCACAAACGATGCGCGCAGAGGCACAAAATACAGCAGATCAGATCAGCAAATCGCTAGATCTGTTGGCACAGCGTTTGAATGTCGAGACCGCACCCTACCGTCTGGAAGAATTTAACGCCCGCGTCGAAGATCCTAATCTTTGGGATGATCCCGATGCCGCGCAGAAGCTGATGCGCGAACGGCAGGCGCTGGTCGATTCCATGGCAACCTATGATGGCATCAAGCAAGAGCTGGCTGATAACATCGAATTGATCGAGATGGGCGAGATGGAAGACGATGCCGAAGTCGTAGCCGAGGCTGAGGCCGCCCTGAAAGCGCTGGCTGAAACCGCCGCCCAAAAGGAACTGGAAGCGTTGCTGAACGGCGAGGCTGATAGCAACGATACGTTCTTGGAGATCAACGCAGGGGCCGGCGGTACGGAAAGCTGCGATTGGGCAAACATCCTTGCGCGGATGTACGTCCGCTGGGCCGAAAAAAAGGGCTATAAGGTGGAACTTCAGTCGGAAAGCGCTGGAGAAGAAGCAGGTATCAAATCTGCCACCTATAAGATCAGTGGTTTGAACGCCTATGGCTGGCTAAAGTCCGAATCCGGCGTGCACCGTCTAGTCCGGATCAGTCCATTTGATTCGGCGGCCAAGCGGCATACGTCGTTCAGCTCGATTTGGGTGTATCCGGTTGTAGACGACAATATCGAGATCGAAGTGAACCCCAGCGACATTCGCATTGACACCTACCGGTCGTCTGGCGCGGGCGGCCAGCACGTGAACACGACGGATTCGGCTGTGCGTATCACCCACCATCCCACGGGCATTGTTGTGACCAGTTCCGAAAAATCCCAACACCAGAACCGTGACATCGCGATGAAAGCCCTGAAATCGCGCCTATACCAGATGGAACTCGACCGCCGGAACGCCGCGATCAACGAAGCCCATGAAAACAAGGGCGATGCGGGTTGGGGGAACCAGATCCGTTCCTATGTCTTGCAGCCCTATCAGATGGTCAAAGACCTGCGCACGAATTACGAGACATCGGACACCAAGGGTGTTCTGGACGGCGATCTGGATGGGCTGATGGGCGCTGCATTGGCCTTGGCTGTGTCGGGCAAAAGCCGGGCAGAAGCACAAGCCAGCTAGGCATCAGGGCACGCAGCCCCCGCTCTGACGACCCCGGGATATTTCTTTGCAAAATAAGACGCGGATGGAATGCGGGGCTTGTTTCTGTCCCCGCTCGCGCGTTTGATGCTGCAAAAGCGGGGGACGGTTTTGGAAATTCTAGAAATGGGCGCATTGGCGCAATCCGAGGCTTTGGCTGCGGGCAGTCTGACGGCCGTTACGCTGATGGAAGCGACCCTGGATCGGATTGAGGCCGTGAATGGTCCGGTCAATGCGATTGTGTCCCTGCGCGATCGTGAGGCGTTGTTGACCGAGGCACGGGACGCGGATGCGGCACCACGCGTCGGTTGGCTGCATGGCATTCCGATGGCGGTCAAGGATCTGGCCGATGCCAAGGGTTTGCCCACATCAATGGGATCACCTCTATTTGCGGGGACAGTTGCGCAAAAGGATAGTGTTTTCGTGGCGCGAATGCGGGCTGCGGGGGCAATCATAATTGGCAAAACAAACACGCCGGAATTCGGCCTTGGGAGCCACACCTTCAACCCGGTCCATGGCGCGACATGCAATCCATATGACCTGACGAAATCCGCTGGTGGTTCATCGGGGGGCGCTGCGGCGGCGTTGGCCAGTGGGATGGTAAGTGTTGCAGACGGGTCTGACATGATGGGCAGTCTGCGCAACCCCGCCGGATGGAATAATGTGTACGGGATGCGCCCAACTTGGGGCACTGTTCCAGGCGAGCCGGAGGGTGACATGTTTCTTCATCAATTGGCGACATCCGGCCCGATGGCGCGGACGCCACGTGATTTGGCGGCCTTGCTTGATACGATGACGGGGGCTGATCCACGACAACCACTGGGCGTCGATCCGGCTGCAACCTTGCCACAGATGGGCGAGCAGGGTCCTGCCGTAAGGATTGGGTGGCTTGGCGATTGGGGCGGCGCGTTTCCCTATGCAGATGGAATTCGTGAACTAAGCGAGGCGGCCTTGGGTCAGTTCGCGGATTTGGGGCACTCCGTTTCCAAAGTGACACCACCGTTTGATGCCGAAAAGATGTGGGACAGTTGGATCACCCTGCGATCCTTCGCGGTTGCGGCCGGACTGGGGGAGGTTTTCGAAGATGCTGGCAAGCGCGCGCATCTGAAAGACGCCGCCCAATGGGAAATCAAGCGCG
Organism: Sulfitobacter sp.; assembly: GCA_026421135.1. Lineage (GTDB taxonomy): Bacteria > Pseudomonadota > Alphaproteobacteria > Rhodobacterales > Rhodobacteraceae > Sulfitobacter. The sequence continues at coordinate 3,717 of JAPKCR010000333.1, forward strand.
GGCTAGAGATGAGTGCGATGGAGGTTCAGCGCGCCAGCGTCGTCCGTTCCGACTGGTATCGTGCCGCGTCCGCCCTGTTCGATACCGTGGATGTGTTGGTGCTGCCCTCTGCGCAACTTTGGCCGTTTCCTGTAGAAGACGTGCACCCTACAGAAATCGCAGGACGCGGGATGGACACCTATCACCGTTGGATGCAGGTGGTCGTGCCTGCCGGACTGATCGGG
>JAPKCR010000334.1 GCA_026421135.1 Sulfitobacter sp.
CTGCCTCGCGGACGCAGGCCTGTTCACACAACTGCTCGGTCGGACACACGCGGGCACACATGCCGCCCAAGATGTTCTGGCTTAGAATGGTTTTCGCGGCAGCGTCAGGCGTGCCCGTCGCGATCTGCCGGATAAACAAGGGGATATCGATGTCAGTCGGACACGCTGTAATGCAGGGCGCATCATGGCAAAAATAACACCGATCCGCAGCGACCAAAGCCTCGTGCGGGTCAAGGGGGGGATGAAGATCGGAAAACTGGTCAGCATAGGCCGAAGCCTCGAGCCGCCCTGCCGAGATACCCGGCTCAAATATTTTCTGCGACATTGATAAAACCTCTGCTGTCACCTGCTGTTGATGAACGGTGCAACGGATTGATTTTTTTATCAACTGGTAAAATTATTTCAAAGTCGTGAAATTTCATGCGCGACCACCCGCCGATCATGCGTTTGGCTATAAAAACTCTTGATTTTGGAAAGACTGCTGCCAATATTTCTACTGCGACGCGAAAGAATTTCGACCTCTTTGGCCTTGGCCACGGTCCCATCAAGTTCTGACCGAGCCACGCTGCCGCATAATGCGGGCAGCCCAAAGACAGGAGACACGGACCATGGCAACTGGCACCGTAAAATGGTTCAACACTACAAAAGGTTATGGCTTTATCGCGCCTGATGGCGGCGGCAAGGACATTTTTGTTCACATTTCAGCGGTTGAGCGCGCTGGCCTGACAGGCCTAGCAGACAACCAAAAGGTGACTTTTGACATTGAAGCTGGTCGTGACGGCCGCGAAAGCGCTGGCAACATCGCACTCGTCTGAGTCTGGCGGACGTATTTCAAGACAAATTCGGGCATTCAGGTGCCCGTTTTTTATTGCCTTTTTATGTCTTCGATCAGGTCCAAAACCTTTGGCCCCATCGCAGTGACAATTTTGGCCACGCCTTCCTTGTTCGGATGCACCCCGTCGGGTTGGAAAAATGCCTGCACTTGGGAAAGATCAGGCAATGTGCCATTCACTGCCAGTCCGGCGAAAAAGTTCGACAGAAACTCCGCTTCGTACTGCTTGGCCAATTCTGGATAAAGTGCGTCGAACGAGGATTTATATTCAGGCCCGTAATTGCCCGGCGCTGTCATCCCGATAAGCAGCACCTCGACATTAGCCATTTGTGCGGCATTCAAGATTCCGTCAATGTTGGCGCGACTAACGGTGGGATCCAGCCCGCGCAGCAGGTCATTGCCGCCAAGCGCTACGATTATCCCGTCGACATCCGGCGTCAGCGTCCAACCTACGCGGCTTAGCCCGCCAGCAGTCGTATCGCCAGACACCCCGGCATTCACCAACTGCACATCAGCACCGTTTTGATCCAGCCAAGATTGCAGTTGCGGCACCAGTCCGTCCTCTGCTGGCAAGCCGTAACCCTGCGTCAGACTGTCACCCAGTGCCGCTATTACAATAGGCTCTGCGGCTACGGGGCCTGCAAATGCCAGAACAATGCCAGTTAAAACCTTGTGCATCCTTGTGAAACCTCCATATCCAACAGGAACTACCAACAAAAAGGCAGCCCAATGACCAACCCGGTGTTTCAACTTCAAGATGCGTCCCTGAAACTGAATGGCAATGCCGGGCAAGTCGATATCCTACATGGGATCACCTTGGATGTTAAACAAGGCGAAACGGTCGCCCTTACTGGTCCGTCCGGTTCAGGCAAGTCATCGCTGCTGATGGTCATGGGCGGGCTAGAGAAAGCCACAGGCGGCACGGTACGCGCATTGGGAGAGGACCTGACAGCGATGAGCGAAGACGGCCTGGCCAAGTTCCGGCGCGGGCGTATGGGCATCGTTTTTCAGTCCTTTCACCTAATCCCCACCATGACCGCGCTGGAGAATGTGGCCACGCCTTTAGAACTGAACGGTGTTGCCGACGCATTTGACCGGGCCGAGGCAGAATTGATCGCTGTTGGGTTGGGTCACCGGTTGAACCACTATCCCGCACAGATGTCAGGCGGTGAGCAGCAGAGGGTTGCACTGGCCCGTGCCTCTGCCCCGCGTCCCTCGATATTGCTGGCAGACGAACCAACCGGAAATCTGGACAGCACAAACGGTGCCGCGATCATGGACCTGCTGTTTGATCTGCGCGAATTGCACGGTGCGACACTTGTGCTTGTCACGCACGCTGACGAACTGGCCGCGCGCTGTGACCGGATCGTGGCTCTGACAGACGGGCGCGTCGTATGAGCCTTTCACTTGCGTCTCGCTTTGCCCGCCGTGAAATGCGCGGGGGGCTGCGGGGGTTTCGTCTGTTTCTGGCCTGCCTTGCCCTTGGCGTGGCGGCGATTGCTGCCGTGGGATCAGTGCGATCAGCCATCGAAGGGGGCTTGCAGCGTGAGGGTGCCGCGTTACTAGGCGGCACGGCAGAGCTTGATTTCACCTATCGGTTTGCCACCGCTGAAGAGCGCAATTGGATCGATGCCCAAGCCACGGATGTGTCGGAGGTGGTTGAATTCCGATCTATGGCTGTCGTCGGTGATGGCGCTGCAGCAGACCGCGCATTGACGCAAATCAAAGGGGTGGATGGTAAGTATCCCCTTGTCGGCACGATGTTGCTGGAACCTGATATGCCACTGGAACAAGCCCTTGCTGAAACCGATGGCTTGTCTGGTGCGGTTATGGAGCGCGCGTTATCGGACCGGCTGGGCCTTTCCCCTGGCGACGCATTCAATCTCGGCACCAAGGAATTTCGTCTGACCGCATTGATCCAACGCGAACCAGACAGTGCCGCCAGCGGTTTTGCCCTTGGGCCTCGCACGCTGCTGCGCACGGACAGTCTCGAAGGGTCGGGCCTGCTGACCCCCGGCACTTTGTATAATTCAAAGTACCGGATGCTTTTGCCAGCCGAGACCGATCTCGACCAACTAAAAGACGCGGCGCGATCGCGATTTGAAAACAGCGGGATGCGCTGGACGGATGCCCGCAACGGTGCCCCCGGTGTTTCGCGTTTTGTCGAACGTCTGACCGCGTTTTTGGTGCTGGTTGGTTTGTCCGGCCTTGCCGTGGGCGGCGTTGGCGTATCAGCAGCCGTGCGGTCCTATCTGAACGGCAAGACCGAGGTGATCGCAATCCTGCGCGCCCTTGGGGCGGACCGTGCCACCATTTTTCAGACGTATTTTATCCAGATCGGCCTGCTATCCTTGCTTGGGGTCATCATTGGCGTGACCCTTGGGGCCATCGCGCCGCTGGTTTTTGCGCCGCTGATCTCAGCCCGCTTGCCTATCCCAGCAGCCTTTTCGATCTATCCAGAGCCGCTGATCGAGGCGGGAATTTACGGTTTGCTGACAGCCTTTGCCTTTACGCTTTGGCCGCTTGCGCGCAGTGAAAACATTCGCGCCGCGACGCTTTTCCGCGATGCCTGGGACGGGGCCGCCCGTTTTCCCGCACCGCGCTATATCGTGATCATCGGCCTGACCGTCGCGCTGCTGATCGCGCTGGCGGGGTGGTTCAATGGCAGTTGGACGCTGACACTTTGGACGCTGGGCGGGATCGCTGGCGCGCTATTGATCTTGACCTTGGCCGCTGCAGTTGTGCGATTTTTAGCACAACACGCTGCCCATTACGCGCGCGGGTATCCGCGTGTCCGCTGGGCGCTGACAGCCATTGGAGGCAATGGCGAAGGGGCCAGTGCCGTGGTGTTGTCACTGGGCCTTGGCCTGTCGGTCCTGGCGGCGGTCGGACAGATTGATGGCAATCTGCGCCAAGCCATTTCAGGCAATCTGCCAGATATTGCGCCGTCCTATTTCTTTGTCGACATCCAGAAAGACCAGATTGATGGATACACAAAACGGCTGACCGAAGACCCCGCTGTCAGCCGTATCGACAGCGCACCGATGCTGCGCGGTGTGGTGACGCAGATCAACGGACGCCCGGCCAAAGACGTAGCAGGCAAT
>JAPKCR010000335.1 GCA_026421135.1 Sulfitobacter sp.
GAGAAGCGTTGACGTGCGGGCTATGTGGCATCATGCGCAATTTTATACAGTCCCTGTCGCACGTTGTTGCGAACACGATAGCAGCAAGCCGATTTTGCTCGTTCAAACGGTGCGAAGGGGCAGGGGATAAATCAGTATTATGGGCATTCGCGCAATTCGTCAGTGCGACATCCCCTTTTCGACAGTTTGCACGCGATCCGTCGATCGTCTCAAGCGTTCAAAATATGGCTCTGTCTTGGTGCTGGCGTCGGCACATAGCACCTACAAACCCAATTTTCGCGAGGTATATTCGACGGCCTCATAAATGAAAAAACCGCACCCTGTTTCCAGGGCGCGGTTCAATTCGTGATGGAAATGCAGTGCTAAATTAGCGGCGCAGGCCCAGACGTTTAATAAGGTCTTGATAACGTGCGTCATCTTTACCTTTGACGTAATCCAAAAGCTTCCGGCGTGTCGCAACCATTTTCAACAGACCACGGCGACCGTGGTTGTCTTTTTTGTGGGTTTTGAAGTGCTCGGTCAGCGTTGCAATGCGCGAGGACAGAATGGCAACCTGTACTTCGGGCGAACCTGTGTCGCCTTCTTTGGTGCCAAATTCTTTCATGACGCGTGCTTTTTCTTCTAGCGTAATCGACATCGGGGTCTCCTTTTCAAAAGGTTAAAGTGATGGCGCAGGCCGGGATGTCGTCCAGCGCAGGCCCATGGAGTATCACCCCCTGCTTTGAATCAGTGGGCGATGGGCGCGTATAGGAAAGTTTCAGGTGGTTGGCAAAGACTTTATTGCCTTTGCTTGGGTTTGCCGAGTGTCGCGAGTTGCGCCGCATCAGGAACGGCAATTAACCCAAGGCCAGCCCAGCTGCGAGTGCGGCGCTCAACGGAACGACCGACACATCTGCAGCCGTCAAACCATCCGCGCTTTTCACGGATGCCACAATCACGCCATTCATTCGAATTAAGTTCTGATTTGTGTGGTCCGGGTCGGATTCAATGGTGACCTCAGGCTCCTCATCATCTGGTGTGGCATCGTCCCAAACCACTAAAAGACTGTCACTTTCTGCCTCGAAATCCTCGATCACAGTGGCATTCCCGTCGGTTATCCAATCCCCAAAAATGATATTGTCTGCGCCGTCGCCCGATGTAACCACATCGTTCTGACCCGCAATAATCGTATCGTCGCCACCGCCACCGTTCAGAAAATCAGCCGAATCACTATCAGTAACCCCGTCAGCGTCAGGGTCATCTTCGACACCGATGATCAAATCGTTGCCCCATCCCCCGAACATTGCGTCTGAACCTTGTCCGCCCGTCAGGACATCGTTGCCCAACCCACCTAACAACGTATCATCGCCACCATCACCAAACAGGGCGTCATCGCCGGCTGAGCCGGTAAGCGAATCACTTCCGAAACCACCGCGCAACACGTCGTTGCCATTGTGGCCCGTCAGGCTGTCATTGTCGCTGCCCCCTTCGAGCAGGTCGCCGCCGTCATTGCCATGCAGGTCGTCATCGCCTGCGTCACCAGCGATGGTGTCATTTCCAGCATCGCCACGGGCAAAGTCATCGCCGCCCTGGCCCGAAATGAGATCATCGCCGTCATTTCCGCCAATTTGATCGTCGCTTTCCCCGCCGGTTAGCAGATCGGGCTGACTGGTCCCCGCAATTATCTGACCATCTGTCGAACGCGCATCATCAGGTGAAAGTTCGTCATCGTCTTCCTCGACGCCGATATCGACAAAGGCCACCGCCCCCACCGCCATTAAACCCATCAAACCCGCTAAGAACAGCATTGCAGAATTCCAAAATTTTTGATCCGCACAAGACGCATCACCCCAAGTGAAGGTGCCCATATTTCGCTACTCAGGTCAAAACCATATCTGCTTTATGGTTAACCCTGCCCTAGTGAAGCCACGCCAAAGGATGTTGGGCATAGGGTATGTACAGCGGGTGTTTCGGATGGCCGGCTTTGGACAGACCAAGATGGAACAATGGGATTTGCTGTTCCCGAAGCATTGATATCACAGCATCCCCGCGGCCCAGATGCGCACCGTGCGTGCCCCAGGCCGCAATCACCGTATCAGCCCAAGCCGCGCCTTGCAGCAGTATCGCGTCATTGTCTGGCCCCACCGGATCGATGGCCTTGCGCATCAGATGTGGGCTGGTTTCACGCCATGCGAAAATATTCGCCACCTGAAATGCGCCACAGCCCAAGGCGCGTGCGCGGCGTTCGCATCGTTCGACAGTCGGATCGTTCTGGATCTCGGTTGCTTTTGACGGGTTCAACATCACAAACAAAACCTTCGGCCCTGACGGGTTCCAGATCCGGCTTAGACTGTAGCGGTATCTTTCACAGTCTGAATACACTGCGGTCGAGGGCGCATCGCCTTTGGTGTGATGGCGCGAGATCACGCGTCTTGTTGCTGGTTGAAAACCCGCGAAGGATGCAGCTCTCCTGATTTGAATATGCCGACTGCTACGGCATGCCCTTCGTAGGACGCCCAAACCTCGTCGCCATATTCTACGTCATATGCAATCACCATGCCGGGGTTCCCGTTGCGCAGACGCACGGCCCCTTCGGCGGTCGCCTTTACCTCGGGCAAATCCTGCAAACCTTTTTCTAAAGGCAATAGATATTCATCCAATGCATCTGTGCGGGCCATCTCTTCGATTTGTGCCATGGTCAGGGCATCATTGGCCTCGAACGGGCCAGACCAAGTGCGGCGCAATTCGCGAACATGCCCAAGACAGCCCAAAATCTGGCCCAAATCGCGCGCGATGGAACGAACATATCCACCTTTGCCGCATACCATTTCCAATGTCACATGGTCCGCATCAGGGCGATCTGTCAGCAAAAGGCTTTCCACCCAAAGGGGCCGCGCAGCAAGTTCCATGGCCTCCCCTTCGCGTGCACGCTTGTACGCGCGTTGCCCATCTACCTTTACGGCTGAAAATTGGGGCGGAACCTGCTGGATGTCTCCGATAAAGCGGGTCAATGCCGCTTTGATTGTTTCGTCATCCGGGCGCAGGTCGCTGGTCTCCAGCACTTCACCTTCGGCATCATCGGTATTTGTCGACACCCCAAGGCGCACTGTGAACTCATATGCCTTAAGCGCGTCGGTAATAAAGGGAACTGTCTTTGTCGCTTCACCCAATGCAATGGCCAAAACACCTGTGGCATCCGGATCAAGTGTGCCCGCATGTCCTGCCTTATTGGCATTCAGCGCCCAGCGCACCTTGTTGACCACAGTGGTCGAGGTCGGCCCGGCAGGTTTATCCACCACCAGCCAACCTGAAATATCCCGTCCCTTGCGTCTGCGCGCCATGTTCTGAACCCTAACTGATTTGGCTGCGTCCTATCAAAGCAATGACGCATTTGCCCAGACCGACTTCTTCCAAATGGAAAAAAACATCGCCAAAGGCATAAAAACTCTAATTTGTAGAACCTATTCGTCTTTCACAACGCCAATTATGGGGCCCAAAGGGCTGAACCCAAGGTCGTTGCGGCCCAATTCAGGTGCGCGCAACCGCGATACATTTCCATCAAAGTAAAGTGCATTGGGCAGCTTCAGGTGATCGCGAAAGAACACCCCGAAATCGTAAAAATTCACCGCTTGGTTCGAAATTGCGAAATACGCTTTCTTGCCATCGGCGCTTGTACCGACACCATTGCGAACATAGCGGGAGGTGCCGTTTTTCAGGAATTTCGGATGCAGTTTACCATCGATAACCAGCATCGGGCCGGACTGCGTCGCGCTTCTGCACTCCGGTGCCTCGCGTAGAAATCGATTGGTTTCTATCACATCAGCACGTCCGTCGCGCAGACACAGAATGCCATTGGGAAGCAGGCCAAAGTTGCCCGGACCATCACTGCTGATCACGCGCTGCAGTTCCTTGCCATCTTCAAGATAATGGCCAACCGGCGCACGGTCTTCGTGATA
>JAPKCR010000336.1 GCA_026421135.1 Sulfitobacter sp.
GCCACGCAGACCGCAGCAAGGTCGGGGACGTTTTTCGGGTATCTCCTTATGGGTCTCGGGGTCTTCGCCCTGTTCCAAGGGCTGTTTGTCACTGGCATGTGGCAGCTGATGATTGGTGGCTTTGTCCTGATCGCCGCCCGCTCCAGCTATACCTTGCAGCTTGCGCACAAAGTGTTTGAGGATAAGACAGTGGGTGCCCTGATGGCCAGCGATCCCGTCACAGTCGGACCCGAAGTGACCTTGTCGGAATTTATCAACCAAGTCATGCTGCGCCACGGCGTCACCTTTGTTCCTGTCGTCGAGGACGACGTCCTTTTGGGGCATATCGATCAGTCCGTGCTTGCGAGCATTGAACGTGAGCACTGGGCAAACACGCGGGTCGGAGATGTTTTTGCCGGGCTAGAACGAAGTACGATGGTCACGCCCGACATGCCAATTCTTGACCTTCTGGACTTGATATCAAAGACAGGGAAACGAAAATTTCTCGTTGTTTCGGATCACAGATTATGCGGCGTAATCACATTGGCCGACCTGACACTGTTCTTGGGTAACAGTGACATGTCGAACCTCAAGCGTTGATTATCGGAGCAAGGCAGCACATCTCGCCTGATGATTGCAGCGCGGTGACCTTGCCTGATCAAAACAGCCACACGGACCACGTCTTCGTGGCTCGACACTTAGACTGCGATCAACTCGCCCAGATGTTTTTCGACCTGATCCACCGACATTGCCGAAAGGTCTTTGGGGATTTCACCAATCAATGCCTTGCGAAGGGGTGCCTCGATCTCGGCGCGCAACAGGCCCAACATGTGAGGACCAGAGACTAGGATCAATCTCTGATATTTCTTTGCTTGATAATCCTTGGACAGGTCGGCAACGATCTCTTTCGCCAAACGCATATCGCTAAGCTTCTTCGCGTCGCTCTGCTCGACTGCCGAGACGGCGGGCCCTGCGATACTATGCCCGACGCCAGCCTTGTCGCGCGGCAAGCTTTGCGTGTCCGCTTGCCATTTTTTGCCCGCTACGACCATCAGTCCCTTACCAGGCCCCTGATGCGACAGAACCTTCGTGGCTCTGGTATTTGCCAAAACAACCCATGTAATAGTCGGTTTCATTCTTGCCTCCGCGATTGCGTTCGACACAAGTTTCGCAGATCAAAGACAACTAAGCTTGATACAAGTCAATTCAGCCTTGCACCTTCCGTACAGGATTCGGCAGGATGGCCCAAAGGATGCTCGCCCATGAACAACGCAAACGAAGACAGCGCCATATTGTACGCTATCCTTGAAGCTGCGGTGGATGCGATCATCGTATCGGATCAAAATGGTCGGATCCTGCGGGCCAATCCGGCGGCGGCAAGAATGTTTCAATATGATGTCGCCGAAATCGTTGGGCAAAGCTTGAACATGCTGATGCCTCAGCCGCTGGCCGATGTTCACGACGGCTTTATGTCCGACCATGTTGAAACGGGTGAAAACCGGATCATCGGGGTCGGTCGAGACGTCGAAGGTATGCGCAAAGATTCATCAACGTTCCCATTACATCTTTCGGTGGGTCACTCCGAAGTGGGGGGAGAAAACATATTTATCGGTATTCTGCATGATCTAACCCGCCGAAAAGCAACCGAGGACGCGCTCGCGCGGTCACAGCGGCTGGACGCGATCGGTCAGATGACGGGCGGTATTTCTCATGATTTTAACAACTTGCTAACGGTAATCATTGGTAATCTTGAACTGCTTTCGATGCGTGGAGCAGATGACCGGCAGCTTCCCCTCATCAACGATGCTCTTGAATCCGCCGAACTGGGGGCGGACCTAACGTCCCGATTGATGGTATTTGCACGCAAAAGCCATCTGAAACCCGAGATAGCCGACCTGCGGGAGATTTGCTCGGGGACACTTGCACTGATCAAGCGGACGGTAGGTGCGACCATTGATATCAAAACGGATTTTGCCAAAGATCTGAACTCAGTGACGATTGACCCTGTGCAACTGCAGACCGCGCTGGTCAATCTTGCGCTAAACGCAAGGGATGCAATGGGCGAACATGGTGAATTGCTTGTTTCCATCCATAACGTATCGATTGATGACACCTATATGGCGCAAGAAGCCGACATCGAGGCGGGCGAATATGTGCGTTTGTCTGTCAGCGATGATGGGGCCGGTATGACTCTCGAGGCGCAACGCCGCGCGTTCGAGCCATTCTTTACAACAAAGTCAGACGATGGCGGCACAGGTTTAGGACTGGCCATGGTCTATGGTTTTGTCCGGCAATCAGGTGGGCACGTAACACTTTACAGTGAGTTGGATATCGGGACAAGCATCGGGCTCTACTTTCCGGCGTTGGACAGGACAGGTGGGGCCAAGGCGACAGACGCGAACGATGCCAGCAAGCCAAAGTTAAAACGCGGAAAAGGGCAGACAATTCTGATTGTCGAAGACAATCCCAAAGTGCGCAAGCTTTCAATAGAGCGCATTCGCGACCTTGGGTACACTGTACTGGCGGCAGAAAGCGGCGATCAGGCCTATCAGATGCTACTAGAGGGCGCGGAGGTGGATCTTGTATTCTCGGATTTGGTAATGCCCGGCACCTTAAACGGCTATGGTCTTGCTGGCAAAGTTTCGGCGGAATTTCCACGCCTCAAGGTGCTCCTAACCTCTGGATACGCCAGTGACTTAGTTACGGCAGGCTTGGCACCTGACGTAAAATATGACGTTTTGCACAAGCCCTATCGCCAGTCTGAATTGGCGCAAAGGCTTGAGGAGCTTTTTACCGAGATATCTGACGTCTGAATAGTTTTTACGTCGCAGGTGAACGAATAGCCGACGCCGCGCACTGTTTTTATCAAAATCGGGTTTGCCGGGTCACGTTCGATTTTTTTGCGCAAGCGGGCAACCTGGTTGTCGATGGCACGGTCCATCGGGTTCCATTCGGTACCCCCTGTCAGGTCCATCAACTGATCGCGCGACAAAACGCGCTTGGGTCTTTTCAGAAAGACATCAAGCAACCTGAAGTCGCCGCTGGTCAATCCGCAGTCAACTCCACAGCGGTCAATCAATCTCATCTCGTCAGGGATAGCGACCAAGCCATCAAAGGACACATGGACACTTTCAGGGATGTGTTCCTGTTCGTCCGTGAATGCCTTGACGGTTTCTTGCAACGGCACCTGGATATTTTCGGACCGACGCAGTACGCATCTGATCCGCGCAAGCACCTCGCGCACATGAAACGGTTTGGTGATGTAATCATCAGCCCCCACCTCAAGCCCCACAACACGGTCAATCACATCCTCTTTTCCCGTTACCATGATAATCGGAACCTCGGATATCAGCCTGATCTGACGGGCCACATCGACGCCGTTTTCCGATCCTAGGTTTATGTCTAAAGTGATCAGACTGATCGACAATTCTTCAATCGCCTGAATTATTTGCGCTGCAGTCTCTGCCTCGGTCACGGCAAAACCGTCATCCTCAAGCACGTGGCGCAAAAGGCTTCTGATCTTAGGGTCGTCATCAACGACAAGAATGGTCCGATCTGTCATCGCGGCTCCATATTTTCAAATTTTACCGGAAATAGGCCACTCGTTACTAACAGCTAAGCAAAAATCGAAAGCTGATACAATCTGTTACAAATAATAGCACTCCTAGAATAAGGCAGATTACATTCGCTTGGCAAGGTGACCTCAAATCACACTGGAGGCTCACCGTAATGTACGTCACAATTCCAAACATAACCGCTGCCAAATCCGCACTTTCGCCGCTTGAATCCGTTCTGCCAAAGACCGCCGAAACACGCTTGAAAACAGGGGCGTATTTGTACTTCGAAGGAGATCAAGCTGAGTGGCTTTATCAGGTCACCAGCGGCGTATTGCGTTTGACACGTTTGCTTGCCGATGGGCGGCGGCAGGTGATTGCATTCGGGTA
>JAPKCR010000337.1 GCA_026421135.1 Sulfitobacter sp.
AAGGCTGATGCGCCCGAGATCGACGGGAACCTGTTCATCGACGAAAGCTTTGAGGGGTTGTCGGTGGGTGACATTGTCACCGTCGAAGTCGAGGAAGCGGGTGAGTATGATCTGTGGGGTCGGGTTGTTACTGAGTAAGACCGGAGGCAAACTAGGATTGCGCAGGTTTTGATGTGCTAAATGAGAACGTTACATTTGCGCGGTCATGGCGGTTCAGAAAAGTAGATAGCTTCATCACTTCACCCTCGGAACGCTCTGGTCGGATCAAGGTTTAGTCATATGAAATACCAAAGCATATCGACACTAATCCGCTGGACCCGCCGCCATGTCGAAATCACTTTTCTGACCCTTCTCAGCATCATCTTTGCAGCGGTATGGGCGCTTGTCGAGCTAAGCGAAGAGGTCATCGAAGGCTCCACGCGTAATCTGGATAGCCAAATCCTTTTGCTTTTGCGGACACCCGGTGATCTATCGGATCCAATCGGCCCGATGTGGCTGGAAGAGATGGGACGTGATTTCACCGCATTGGGGGGTGTTGGCGTTCTGACACTTACGACGCTTGTTGTTTCGGTGTTTTTCCTTTTGCTTCAGCGATGGAAGTCGACAATTTACATTCTAGTAGCTGTCGGTGGCGGCATTCTGATCAGTGGTGTCGCAAAAGAGTTTTTCGACCGGCCGCGCCCCGACCTCGTTCCACATGGTTCAATCGTTCACACCGCCAGCTTTCCATCGGGCCATTCGATGATGGCTGCCGTTGCATATCTTTCGCTGGGCGTTCTAATCGCCCGTGTTCAGCCCCGCCGTGTGCTTAAGGTCTATGTCATGATGGTGGCGGTTATATTGACGATACTCGTTGGTGTTAGCAGGGTGTATCTGGGCGTTCATTGGCCGACCGATGTTGCGGCAGGTTGGCTTGCCGGGGGGGCGTGGGCGATGATTTGCCTGATCGTTGCGCGCAGTTTGGCGCGAAGCGGACACATAGAAAAGAGCGCTACAGAAGATCACCCATAGCCGTTTCGTTGCTGACCTTCATCAACAATTCTGTTGCTCACTTAGCTTGTCAAAAACGGTCGATTTTTGAACGCCGAGACGTGCATTGATCGGACGCTTGTTTCCCAAATTAGCCATTGGCCGACCCAAGAATGGGTTCGGCTCGATCCGTAGGTCCGACACCTTTGTGGGGCGGAGAACCCGGTTTGCGCAACTGTCCACGATGTTCTCCTGTGATGTCGGCCAAAAATCGCCTATCTCGTGGCGAAGCCGAAAACGAACACTACATATACCCCACGATGCCAAACGATCACACATCAAACTTGCAAATGTTCCGTTAATGTTCTACATATGTTCCATAACAGAATTCAGGGGGCTTCCCGCATGTCCTACCAACCTCAATTTCCCGGATTGTTCTCCTCTGATCAGGGGGCGGTTCCGGCGCACAATCACGTTGACAGCCGCATTTTGCCTGCAACGCCTAAGCAGATGCAGTATGCCACGTCGCTTGCCTCGAAAAGCGGTGTGCCATTGCCACAAGGGATCAGCGCGGATCGGGTCGCTTTGTCGGCATGGATCGACAGCCATAAACCAAAACCTCTCGAGGGGCGCTTTTCAAATTATCCGTCATCCAAGCAAGTGGCTTTTGCCGAACGGATCGCAAGGGTCAAGCGGCGCGATATTCCACAGGAATGCTTCCGCGACAAGACGATGATGTCGCGCTGGATCGACGGAAACAAACCGCGTTGATCTTTTGCAAATGTGTCATGGTGGGCTAAATGGCCGGGCATTCATTGGGCTGTCTGCTTTGGGTATGACCACGCTTTGGCCCCATTGCTCTATCGCTGGCATTTGTACCGGGAAAAGCATCAATATGACGGTGTTGGCCCAAACTTGGTCCCCACCAAGAAACTTTACAAAAATGACACAATGTCGTGATATGGTTTAGAGATGGCATACCCATATAGCACTGTTGAAACTGTTGCAGATGGTACGGTCCACATTCTAGGACTGGGGTTTGCGATTCCAGCCAGCTTTCTGCTGATGATGTCTGCCACGGGGCAGGAAATGCCAACGACAGCCATTTCCATCTACTCGTTCTGCTTCCTTCTTTCGCTGGCGGCGTCTGCGATTTATCATCTGATGCCGTTCGAGCGGAGCCGGGCGCTGCTGGGCCGTGTGGATCATGCCGCCATCTATTTCAAAATCGCTGGCACATATACGCCGCTTGTCGTCGTTATCGAAACGGGGTTTGCCTATGCCATTCTTGGCGTCGTCTGGGCGTTGGCAATTATCGGTGCCGTGGCAAAGCTGTGGTTCTGGAGCACTGAGTCAAAGGCGTCGCTGGCGTTGTATCTGGCGATGGGATGGCTGTCGGTTCTTTTGATCTGGCCGATGTGGAATACCTTGCCTGGCGTCGCGTTGACCCTGATCGGGATTGGCGGATTGACCTATTCCTTGGGCACTATTGTCTATGCTCACCCCGGTATGCGGTTCCAGAATGCAATCTGGCACGTGTTTGTTCTGGCCGCATCGGTCTGCTTTTTCGCTGCGATTTCGATCAGCCTTTGATGTCGTCATCTAGATAGGTGCGCACGCAAGTTTGAACGTGGCGAAAGCGATCTCCACCCAGATGTTTACCGCCATACCACCTTGTGACAACTATCAGGTGATCAAACAGGCTCTCGCGTTCCAGCATGCGAATTATGACCATGCCAGCGCCTGCTTCCCCATCGTCGCCCTTGAGCGGGCCACCATCCGACAGCACGACAGCCCACGTGTTGTGGGTTGCCTTGGCATAGGATTTGTCACGCTTGAGGTCCTTTAACGCAGCATCGACTGCTGCGCGATCCTTGGCTGGTACACCTGAAACCGCATATTTCGATCCGCGGTCTGTCAGGATTTGGCCAAGCTGGCGCAAAGCGATTACAACCCGGCGGCAGTGCGGCGGACCGTATCGAGGCGCGAGGCGTTAGGTGGATGCGTGCCTAGGAACTTGTCGCCAGGGTCAGGAATTCGGGCAAAGAATTCCGCCCCGCGCAGCGGATTGTACCCTGCACGGGTCGTAATCACGGTGCCAAGGGCATCTGCCTCAAGCTCGAAATCTTTGGAGTAGGTTCGCGCGCCCACCTGTGCACCAAGACGTTGCGCGGTTTCGACTGCGGATGCATCCCCGCCGCTAAGAGTTGCCAACCCCGCAAAAATAACAGCACCGGCAACAGCATTTTGCTGCTGGCGTGCGATGTGGCCCGCAATGTGATGCGAGGCCTCATGACCAAGAACAAAGGCCAATTCATCTTCGTTACGTGCATCAGCGATCAGTGCCAGCGTAAAAGCGATCACCGGCCGGCCTGCGCGGTCCTCGGTCTGGTACGCGTTGGCTGGCTGGTTCGGGCGATCATCTACGACGATGTTAAAATCGCAATTGATCCCAGATGTGCGTGTCCGACATTCGCGTTCTGCGACGGGCTCAACCGTCCGGACAACACGCAGAAAGCTGCGCGCAGATTGAGACGCTGATTGGTTGTTCTGCTGCACCTGCATTGCTGGCTGCATGATCGGCCCGGATTCCATCATGGGTTCGCAGCCTGCCACGAGAACAGAAATGCCAAGTATGCCAAAAAACTTAATCATAGAGCGGCAATTCCTTGTGACTTTGCGCGACAATAGCTTTGCGCACCTGCTTAACGCGGCACGGTCCCATTGAACATACTACGCGGACACGCCCTTGCAATGATCCGCCGAAAGAATATTGTGCGAATTATGTTTACCATAGAACACGAATTTGATGCCAGTGTGATCACCCTGGTCGATGAAGGCAAATCACCCTTGCGCGAAGACGTAACCGTGCAAGCCTTTGCCAGCGTTGTTACAATCGAGTAGTGGGATGCGCGCACCAATACGGTCTGCAAGATCAAC
>JAPKCR010000338.1 GCA_026421135.1 Sulfitobacter sp.
ATGGCGCGGGCAAAACCACACTTTTCCGCATCATCCGCGGGGAATTAGGACTGGACGCGGGTGAAATCAGCCTGCCGTCCCGCGCCAAAATCGGGGGCGTCGCCCAAGAGGTTCCATCTTCAGACGTGTCTCTGATCGACACCGTTCTGGCAGCAGACGTCGAACGTGCTGCGCTGATCCTAGAATCCGAGACGACCAAAGACCCAACCCGCATCGCCGAGGTGCAAACCCGCCTTGCGGACATCGACGCCTGGTCCGCTGAAGGGCGCGCGGCCTCGATCCTCAAAGGGCTTGGCTTTGACGACCATGACCAGCAACAGCCGTGCTCTGCCTATTCCGGTGGTTGGCGCATGCGCGTCGCTTTGGCAGGCGTTCTGTTTGCGGAGCCCGATCTGCTGCTGCTCGATGAACCGACCAACTACCTCGACCTTGAAGGCGCGCTTTGGCTGGAAAATTACCTAGCCAAATATCCCCACACGGTCATCATCATCAGCCACGACCGTGGTTTGCTGAACCGCGCTGTCGGTGGGATCTTGCACCTCGAAGATCGCAAGATGACCTATTACCAAGGCAACTACGACCAATTCGCCAAAATGCGCGCTGAAAAGCGGGCACAACTGTCCGCCGCCGCGAAAAAGCAGCAGGCGCATAAGGCGCATATGCAGGCTTTCGTTGACCGCTTTAAGGCCAAGGCATCCAAGGCCAAGCAAGCGCAATCGCGAATGAAGGCCATCGAAAAAATGGTGACGATTACGCCCCCCGAGGAGGCCGCGCGCAAGGTATTCACATTTCCGCAGCCCGACGAGCTGTCGCCGCCGATCATCAGCATTGAAGGTGGGTCCACAGGTTATACCGAGGGCCAACCCGTGTTGTCGCGTCTAAACCTGCGCATCGACCAGGACGACCGCATCGCGCTGTTGGGTCGGAACGGTCAGGGCAAATCGACCCTGTCGAAATTGCTGTCCAACCGTCTGGTTCTGTTCGAAGGCAAAGCAGTCAACTCGAACAAGCTGCGCATCGGCTTTTTCGCGCAGCATCAGGTCGACGAACTGGTGATCAACGAAACACCGCTGCAGCACATGCTTACGGCCCGCCCCGGCGTCATGCAGTCGAAACTGCGGGCACAGCTGGCTGGCTTTGGCCTTGGCCCGGACCAGGCCGATACCGAGGTTGGCCGCCTGTCGGGGGGGCAAAAGGCCCGCCTATCGCTGTTGCTTGCCACGCTCGATGCGCCGCACCTGCTGATCCTCGATGAACCGACCAACCACCTGGACATCGAATCCCGCGAAGCCCTGGTCGAAGCGCTTACCCGCTATTCCGGTGCTGTGATCCTCGTCAGCCACGACATGCACTTGCTGTCGATGGTGGCCGACCGCCTTTGGTTGGTCTCGGACGGAACCGTGAAACCCTACGAAGACGATCTTGAAGCGTATCGCAAGATGCTGCTGACGGTCGAAAAGCCGGTCAGCAAGAACGCCAAGCCGGTCAAAGAAGCGCCAAAGGCAAAGCGGGCCTCGCGCGAAGGCATCCTTGCCATGCGTTCCGAAGTCCGCAACGCCGAAGCCCGCGTGACCAAGATCAACGAAATGCGCGACAAGCTGGCCAAGAAACTTGCCGACCCTGCCCTTTACGAAAAGGATAAAGTCGGCGAGCTTGAGGTTTGGAACAAGAAATACGCCGAAGTCATGGCAGCACTAGAACGCGCTGAATCCATCTGGATGGCAGCACTCGAAAAGCTTGAGACAGCGTCTGCCTAAGGCTTAACTGGCACATAATTATCCTGGGGGTCCGGGGGCTGGCCCCGGGTAGCAACATATGATGACACTCGACATCGCCTTTATGATCACGGCCTTTGCCACCATGATCGTTATCATCGACCCGTTTGCGATCGGGCCGATGTTTCTGGCGCTGACCCCCGGCTTGACCCACACCCAACGGCGTCGCATCGCATGGCGTGGTGTGTTCATTGCGGGGTTGATCTTGCTGATCTTCGCCGCCTTCGGCGAGGCCGTCCTGGGTTTTATCGGCATCTCGATGCCTGCTTTTCGTGTCGCTGGAGGCATTTTGCTGTTCCTGACCGCGCTAGAAATGCTGTTCGACCGCCGAACCAAGCGGCGAGAGCAATCCACAACCGACCCAGATCATACCCATTCCGAACATGACCACGACGACCCGTCGGTCTTTCCGCTGGCGATCCCGCTTATTGCGGGACCCGGTTCGATCGCGTCGGTGATCCTGCTGACCGGTGAAAAGCCGGGCGTCGAAGGGTTTGTCACCGTGATGGGCATTACCTTTGCCGTGCTGATCCTGATGGGGATCACCATGCAGGCCAGTGGCTATCTGGAACGCGCTTTGGGCAAGGTGGGTATCAATGTCATTACCCGCTTGCTTGGCATGTTGTTGGCGGCACTTTCGGTGCAATTTGTGCTCGAAGGGCTTAGCGCATTTGGATTTGGTCCCGGCGCGGGCTGACAAACGCGGCTGCGGCCCCCATATCCCAAGACAGGAACAAGGGATTACCCAATGCCAGAATTCGAAACAGGCCGTCTCATCTATCTATTGGTATTGCTTGCAATGGTAGCGGGCTGGTTTTTCATGCAAGGCCGTGGCGAAGGGTTTAACAAAACCCTGCAACAAGCGGCGATCTGGGGCTTGATCCTCACGGGTGCCGCCGCAGGTTATGGTTTGTGGGGCGACATCAGCCGCAGTACATCCGTGCAGCAGCAAAGTTACGAGGGAGGGATTGGCGCAGTCACCATTCCCCGGGCACGCGATGGGCATTATTACCTGACAATGCAGATCAACGGCGCATCTATCCGCTTTGTCGTGGATACCGGAGCCAGCGATATGGTGTTGACCCGCGCTGACGCGCAACGCGTTGGCCTGTCACCTGATACGTTGAACTATCTTGGGCGCGCCAACACCGCAAACGGCGAAGTCCGCACCGCCTTTGTCCGGCTAAGCGAGGTGCAACTCGGCACGGTCCGCGATTTTGACGTATCTGCCGTGGTTAATGACGGCGATATGGCGCAATCTTTGTTGGGGATGGGGTATTTGCAACGCTGGGGCCGCATCGAAATCTCGAACAATGAACTGATCCTAACACGTTAAGATCACGCCTTAAGCCGTTCAGGTTTCTGCCTTTTTCTCACAATTTCCGCTTTCTTCAGACCAGTATTGCGCGGATGCGCCGGCATCTTTTAGCGTCTTCCACTGACCCCGCGCCTTGTTCAGCGCGATATCGTCCAGCCCGTCGAACAAGATACACACACGGTCCAGTTCGGCAACTTCTGTCGCTGTCACATCGGCCCCGTGGATAGAAAACACACACGTCGCGCCGTTGGGCGCATCGTGGCCCGTCGTCAATAAGACCGGTTGATCCGCATCATGGGGGCCGCCTGCCAAGCCATGCGGCAGGAACCCGTCATCGGGCCCCAGCCATAGGGCGGCATCCATTTGCGCCAAAAGATCGGCGTCGGTCCCGCGTACTGCCACGCGCCATCCTGCCCCTTGGGCTTTGCCTAGCAGCATGGTCAACGTCTCGACCAGTGGCCGTTGCGTCAAATGGTAGAAATACGCGGCACCCATGGGTTATTCGCCCTCGAAATGGTCCGAAATCAATCGGTTCAACGATGCCACACCCCAACCTGTCGCCCCTTTCGGGGCCAATGCGGTTTCTTCTTTGACCGACGCAACACCGGCAATATCAAGATGGATCCAAGGTGTTTCATCTTTGACAAAACGCCTAAGGAATTGCGCAGCGGTCACCGCGCCGCCATCACGCCCGCCGATGTTTTTCATGTCAGCAATCCGGCTTTTGAGCAGCTTGTCATAGCCCGGGCCCATCGGCATACGCCACGCGCCCTCATTTTCGGCACCGGCCGCTTTCAAAAATGCGTTACACAGC
>JAPKCR010000339.1 GCA_026421135.1 Sulfitobacter sp.
GAAAAATTCCTAGATATTCTCTTCAGAATCATAGTGATGTCCTTAGCTGCTCCTGCGTTTGATACTGACCTTGGGTAATAATCTCAACACAGTTCGAAAGGCAGCGCCGGCAACGGCCTGAGTTCATTCGCAATGGTATTATCTGTTGAGGCGACATGCAGGAAAGCCTCCGATATAGGTCTTGCCGGTATTGGAGGGCTACTAAGCCCCACATAGCTGCCATCTGTCAGGCCAAATTTCTGCACTTTGCGTCAATGGCCGCTTTCGGAAAGCTGTACTGCGGCGCGACGACTCTGTGCAAATGGCAGCTCTCGACCGTTCGCGGCGATCGACACGAAGGGCGGATAATGGACATTCTCTGCAAGCGCAAACCAGTCGGACAGCAGCACAAACACCGGGCGTTCAGGCTGTCAACAAGTCCCGTTCCTCCATGCTCTACAAAAAGCCCTCTGAGCCAAGCTAACTGATTGGTAACCCTACCTTTTGGGTGCGTGCAGACTTTTGGCGCGATTTAGGGTATGGTGGCCTTGTGGAACCAAGGTGCGCCCAATGAAGGACCGATACGGATACCCTTTATCGACAAACTCCCAAACCGCCCGGGATGCATATGTTTTGGGGCTTGACCGCTTCCTTGCTGCCGAGGTCGGCGTTGAGGTTACGTTGCTAAACGCTACGGAGGCTGACGCAGACTTCGCGCTTCCTCATGTGGTTCTGGCGCGCTACCGACAGTTGATCGGCGACCGCACAGGGTCAAAGTTGGCGCTCAACGCGGCGCTGCGATGCAAACGCGTTCAGACCGACCGCGAGCGCCGGCAGATTGAGATTCTGGGCCTGTTGATCGCGGGTCGGAGCGCCGAAGGATACCGCGCGGCACGTGAGCAACTGACAGATTACCCCCGTGACGTTCTGATCGCGCAGGCATGTCTTGGGGTGTTAAGCCTGATAGGGTTTAGCGGACACCCGGGCCGAGAGGCCGAGAACCTTGCGCTGGCCGAAATCTTGGAGCCCCACTACGGCGACGACTGGTGGCTTCAGGGCCTGCTTGGCTTTGCACAGGTCGAGGTGGGACAGTTTGACCGCGCCGAAAAAAACATTGCAAAGTCGCTGGCCGCCAACCCGCGTAATGCCCATGGCGCGCATTTTCAATCCCATCTTTATTATGAAACCGGGCAGACCGACGCGGGATATGCCTTCATCACCGATTGGCAGAGCACTTACGATAAAGAGGGGCAAATGCATTGCCATATCGCTTGGCACATCGCGTTGTGGGCGTTGGCGCGGGGCGACGTTGAGGAGATGTGGCGGATCGTGGACAGCGACATCGACCCGCGAGGGGCCTGGGGGCCGCCGCTGAACGTGATGGTCGATCTGGCGGCTGTGCTTTACCGTGCGGAACTGGCCGGGGTCGCGGTGCCGCAAGCGCGTTGGCAGGTGGTCTGCGACTATGCGGCCAAGCACTTTCCCAATCCTGGATTGGGGTTCGCGGATGCGCATGCCGCGCTGGCCTATGCGATGGCGGGCAGGTCAGAGGCGTTGGAGCGGATAATATCGGGAGCCAAGGGGCCGGTTGCCGAACTTGTCCGGTTATTGGCCGAGGCCTTTGGAGCCATAGCAGATCAAAACTGGACGCGGGCCAACGATATGTTGACGCAGGCCTTATCGGACCACGCGCGCCTCGGCGGCAGTCGTGCGCAACGGGATCTGATCGAATATGCGTCAGTCGGTGTGCTGCTGCGTCTTGGGTGCCATGACGAAGCGCATAGGCAAATTGCTATGCGCCGGCCCAAGGCCGCCATCAGCAACGCGGTGGCGGGGTTCTGACGAGTGCCCAAACAAGAGTTCTGTTCCTCCTGCGAACCACCTCTAAGACCGGCACGAAGCTCTGACTGCCCATCGTCTGCGATGTTTTCGAAGGTTCATGGTAGCATCATGATCCATTGCATGTGGCGAAAACCAAAGAGGTATTCTGGATATGTTGATCGTCGACGAGGAAATCCAAAGCGTGTCCCGCCTGCGCGAGCTGCTTCCGACGGAAGGGTTCACAAACACCTTTCTCAAGGTCACCGATCACCTGAACGACGTCGCCCGCAAGTTCATTGCCACCGCCCCCTTCATCGTAGTAGCGACGAAAGCCTCTAAGGGGTTAATCGACGTTTCGCCGAAAGGCGACCCTGCTGGGTTTGTCGAAGTCTACGACGACAGGACCCTGATAATTCCGGACAGATTGGGCAATCACCGCGTCGATGGCTTCCAGAACATACTTGAAGACCCCAATGTTGCCATCTTGTTCATCGTGCCTGGCCATGGCGATACCCTGCGCATTGCTGGCAAGGCCCGGGTCGTGAAGGACAAGGCGATTAGCAAGCGACTTGCGGTTAATGGAAAGGAGCCGCTGTTGGCCCTGGTTGTGGAAGTCCAGGAAGCCTTCATGCATTGCTCAAAATCGCTCATTCGATCGCGCCTTTGGCAGCCGGACTATTGGCCTGCACGCAAATCGGCACCGACTTTGGCGGAATGGGTTCTTGCTACGGTCGATAGGGAACAGAACTTGGATGACGTTCAAGACGATCATTCGAGCGACGAACTTAAGCGCCTCTACTGAGAGGCAAGAATCCGTATCGGGCGTTGCGCTACGAATTGTGGGTCCCATAACTGACCGGCGCTCGCCTATCAAAATGCTGTGCGATGGGCAAACGGCTGGTTCAGCGAAGCTGCGCCGCAGTATCATAGCAACGAGTAAGCCGCAGGTTTGGGCCGGAAGCAGTAGTCAACACAAAGGGCGGACTGCAGATATTCCCTGCGCCAAGCATCAAGGTCTGCTGTGCGGAAAAAGGCGACGTCTGCAACGTCACGGTTCATTTAGTCAACAGAGACTCAACCTCAGCAACGTTTGCCGCACGCTTCAGTATGGTGAAATCGCCTTGCTCCAACATTGCGCGGGTGCCGTCGATAATCACTTGTTGCGTGACTCGGGCGAGTCCTCCGCCAATTGAAATCCTAGCTGCGCCAAGCGCCCCCATCTGCTCCGCTGTCAGATCGCGCATATCGCCTGCGGCCAACAGGTTTATCGGCGTCTCGGTGGCGGCGAGAGCACGGGTGGTTTTGGCATCGATCAGCGGAGCGTAGATCACGTCAGCACCTGCTTGCGCGAAAGCTTGACAGCGGCGAAGTGCCTCGGCTTGGTCATAGTTCTGTAAGAGCCAGCCATCAGCGCGGGCCGTCAGCACGATCCCCACGGCGCGGGCTGCGTCGACCGCCGCCTCTATCCGGGCCAGAGCCAGATCAAACGGATAGGAGCTTGCTTCCGGAACTGCTGTATCCTCAATCGAAACACCAGCAAGACCGACCTCTGTTGCCAGCCGTACAGTCTCTGCCACCGCTTCAGGACTATCACCAAATCCGTTCTCGAAATCGCCGTTCACTGGTACGTCAACTGCGGCGCAGATAGCGGCAGCGTGCTGCAGGGCAACCTCTCGCGTGATCTGTCCGCCATCAGTAAGCCCCAGCGTAAAACCATGCCCGGACGAGGTGGTCGCCAGCGCCCGCGCGCCCAGTTGCGCCATTACCTTCGCGGACCCTATGTCCCAAGGATTCGGCATTACCACCGGCTTGCCCGGGACATGCAGGGCACGGAAACGCTCAGTCATTTCGTCACGTCGCATAGAAAAGAACTCCGTCTAATTCGTAGCAGGTTCGTTTAAGGTAGCCGAAGTTCGGAGAAATCCGCAGCTATTTCAAGAATGGGCTCGAAGGAGACCTTCGCCGCGATCTTCATCGACGACTTCTATGCAGGCTTGGCCGCCCTTCGTTGCGCTCGAAATGTGGAACCGTCTATTAATAAGGCCGGATTGATGCGATTTGGGCAATCAGCCTCTGAAAATAGTGAACAACTCTTGCGGTTGAT